>JBOFRC010000001.1:0-50289 GCA_051650825.1 Sarcina sp.
TGCTAACATTCTAAGATATTTAAGGGTTATTAATTATATTTAATTTAAAATATAGATTTATAAATTAAATTACATATTAGTAAAAATTTTATGAGGTGATTAGAATGGATTTATCAACAAAAATCAAAATAGCTGCAGATTATATTTTAGAAAAGTCAAACTATAAACCAGAACTTGCTTTAATATTAGGTTCAGGTCTTGGTGCTATAGCTGATACAATAGAAGAAGCTGAATACTTTAATTACTCAGATATCCCTGGATTCCCAGTTTCAACTGTAGAGGGACATGCTGGTAGACTTGTTATCGGTAAATTAGAAGGTAAAGTTGTTGTTGCAATGCAAGGTAGATTCCACTACTATGAAGGTTACAATATGCAAGAAGTAACATTCCCTGTAAGAGTTATGAAACTTTTAGGTTGTGAAAAACTTATAGTTACTAACGCTGCTGGTGCAGTTAATGCTGAATATACTCCTGGTGATTTAATGATAATAACAGATCATATAAACTTCTCAGGTGCAAATCCACTTATAGGTAAAAACCTAAGCGAATTTGGAACAAGATTCCCTGATATGTCTGATGCATATGATAAAGCATTAAGAGTGGAAGTAAGAAAAGTAGCTTCAGAACTTGGAATGAAACTTAGAGAAGGTGTATACGCTATGTTTAGTGGCCCAACTTATGAAACTCCTGCTGAAATAAGAATGGCTAGAACTATGGGTGCTGATGCCGTTGGTATGTCAACAGTTCCTGAAGTTATAGTTGCAAAACACAGTGGACTTCAAGTTGTAGGTATTTCATGTATGACAAATATGGCTGCTGGAATTCTTGATCAACCTCTAAATCACGAAGAAGTTATGGAAACTTCTGAGAAAGTTAGAAAAGATTTCATCAAGTTAATGACAAGTATAATCAAAAATCTTTAATCAATATGTTTTTATGACTATCCTTAACAAAGGATAGTCTTTATTTTTTTTGAGTTTTTTTAACAAATAAAACTTAGACAAAAGGGGACAAAACAAAATGGATAGATTTATTGGTGTTTTAGGTCTTATCACAATCTTAGGCGTTGCTTTTCTATTTTCCGAAAATAAGAAAAAAATTAATTGGCGTTTAGTTATTACTGGTCTTGTATTGCAAATACTTTTTGCACTATTTGTACTAAAAACAGAAATTGGACAAAATATTTTTAATGGTTTCAATGATGTTATTATGAAATTACTTAGCTTTACAAATCAAGGTACTGATTTCCTTTTTGGACCGTTAAGTAATGGCAGTGGAGCTATCCCTGCTGGTTCTGTATTTGTATTTAACGTACTTCCTACTATGATATTTTTCTCTACTCTTATGAGTATTTTATATCATTTAGGTATCATGCAATTTATTATAAAATTTGTTTCAAAAGGTCTTGCTAAACTTTTAAAAACAAGTGGTGCTGAAACATTAAGCGCTGTAGGAAACATATTCCTTGGACAAACAGAAGCACCTTTACTTATAAAGCCTTACATAAAAAAAATGACTCGTTCAGAACTTTTAGCAATTATGGTAGGTGGTATGGCTACTGTTGCTGGTGGTGTTATGGCCGGATATGTTGCAATGGGCGTTGATGCTGGATATTTACTATCTGGCTCAATAATGGCAGCTCCTGCTGGTCTTCTTCTCGCTAAAATGCTAATACCAGAAACAGAAGTTCCACAAACTAAAGACGGTACAGAGGTTAAACTAGAATCAACTAGTTCAAGCGTTATTGAAGCAGCTGCAAACGGTGCCTCAGAAGGTCTTGGAATGGCTCTTAACGTTGGAGCTATGCTTCTTGCATTCATAGCTTTAATTGCTCTTATAAACTTTATGCTTGGATGGATTGGTAGCCTTATCGGAATGGACTATCTAAGCCTTTACTGGATTCTTGGTAAATTATTCACTCCAGTGGCATGGCTTATGGGAATTCCAGCCGCTGATTTAGGTACTGCTGGAAGTCTTCTTGGGCAAAAAGTTGCTATAAATGAATTCGTTGCTTACTCTGAACTTGGGATAAACATAGCAAATCATACATTACAACCAAAAACTATTATGATTTTAAGCTATGCTCTTTGCGGATTTGCTAACTTCTCATCTATTGCTATACAAATTGCAGGAATTGGTGGATTAGCTCCTGAAAGAAAAGGAACTATAGCTAAATTAGGCTTTAAAGCGTTATTAGGTGGTGCTTTAGCAACATTTATGACAGCAACAATAGCTGGAATATTATTTAGTGCATAAATTCTTATTAAAATAAATATCCTGTGCAATCTATAGGTTTATGTTTTACTTCTAACCTAGAGTTTTGAAATGTAAACCACTAACTGTCAAATAAATTTAAATAAAAAAACGGGTTATACTCTCTAGGTATAACCCGTTTATTATTCCTACTTATTCATAAAACTAAAAATTTTATCTAGTTCATACTCATTAGAACCTTTCATCTTATCTTTGTTTTCCTCAAAGAAAATTTCATTTTCCCCATTTTTTAACTTCATTAAGACATCATCAACATACTTTTCAACAGATAAATCTACCTTAAAGTTGTTTTTTTGTCTTTCTTCTAAATTAAGTTCTGTATCAACGGCTGGTGGCAATATTTCTATAACTCTTATTCCTAAATCTTTTAACTGATATCTTAACGATTTTGTATAAGAGTGCATAGCTGCCTTAGTTGCACAGTACAATGGATACTTAGCTAATGTAATCAAAGCTAACTGAGAAGATACGTTAATTATACAAGGATTATCTTTAGATTTTATATAATCAACTAATTTAGAATTCAAATGAATAGGTCCCTCTAAATTAATTTTTATTTCCTCTAAATCTATATCCTTCTCCATTAAATTTATTGTCTTTTGAATCCCTGCATTATTTATAACAACATTTATATCCTTAAAATTTATTTTTATATATTCAACTAAACTATCAACACTTGACATATCTCCCATATTACAAGGATATATGTTTAGTTTAGGATACTTCTTTTTTAATTCTTCAAGATTTTTTTCATTTCTAGAAACAACTAAAATTTCATTTTTATCTATTAGTTTTTCAACAAGCCCAAGGCCTATACCTCTTGAACCTCCAGTTATAAGAATATTATTATTTTCGATATTCATAATGCATCCTACCTTTCAAAGATGAAAACCATCTATTTGTCTTTATTGTATTATAGTTAATTCCTTATCATATACGTTAAGTCTCTTACATCCATCTTTAGTTACCATAACTAAATCTTCAATTCTAACACCTATATCATCTTTTATATATATTCCTGGTTCTATAGAGAATATCATCCCTTCTTCTAAAGCCATCTCATTAACTGAACTAACATTTCCAAAATCATGTACTTCTATACCAATACAGTGTCCTGTTCTATGTGTAAAATACTCACCATAACCCTTTTCTGTTATATAATTTCTTGCGGCATTATCTACATCACAGAATCTAACCCCAGGCTTAACAGTCTCTATAGCTCTTTTATTAGCTTCTAAAACTATATTATATATTTTTGCATGTCTCTCTGACACTTCTTTATAAAAATAAGTTCTTGTCATGTCTGAACAATAATTTTTATTTCTACATCCCATATCTATAACTATGCAATCTCCTGCTTTCAGCTTATTATCTCCTGATGAACAATGAGGATCAGCAGCATTCGCCCCATAAGCAACTATTGATGGGAAAGAATTACCCTGTGTTCCTTTTGCTAGATACTTTTCAGTTATAATCTTACATATATCTTTTTCTGTAGCATTATCATTTATACAAGAAACTATTTCACTCATAACTTCATCATTTATTTTAGATGCTTCTATCATAAGCTCTTTTTCTATATCATCTTTAACCATTCTTAAATTATCCAATATAAAAGAACCATTTATATATTTACTAGCTCCTTTAAGTTCCATAAGTCTTATTAAGAAATGCGCTCTCCAATCTTTATCTATACCAATTACTTCATCTTCATTAGTAAACTGTCTTAAAACTTCTACTCCATCCTCTATATCGTCATACCAAACAATATCAATTCCATCTATTTCGTCAACTGGAAATAGCTTATTTACTATAAACTTTTTATCTCCATTTGCATTTATGTAAAGTGCTATCATTCTTTCTCCAGCATGAATCATTCTACCTGTTAAATAAAAAAGTGCAGGAGTTGATGTAACTAGTAACTGTGCAAGATTTTCTTGTTTCATTTTTTCGATAACTTTATCAATTCTTGAAAATTTCATTTAAAACCATCCTTTTTCACCAAAATTATTATTTATAATTTAATTATACACTATTTTAACATTATTTTAATATTTTCGCCTAAGATGTCTTACTCTAAAAAATAGTGTTATAATAAATTGATTGAAGGATATAAAAATTTTTTATACAAAATAATATCCCTTATACAGATGAAAAATATCATAATAAACTAAGGAGTGATCTCAATGAGAACAGATGAACCATTCACAGCTGAAGAAATTAGGGAAGCAGCTCAATATTTTGAATCATTAATTGATAAAATGCACAAGCTCTTCCATAAAAACAATGTTGATGCAAAACACTTTCCAAAAGTTGTTGCAGTAGAACACAGCAAAAATATTCTAAAACATATAATAGCAAGCTTATCTGATGATACACCTGATGATGAAGTCGCAAAAATCCTTAAATTTAAGGAGAAACTTACAACTCGTCTAGCTGACAAGACTACTCTAAATGCTATTTATGATTTAGATTCTATAGTTAATACAAAAGAAAAAACTGAAGATTTTATAAAATATCTATCAGAAGTTTATGATATAAAGGATTTAAGAGGTAAAGATATTACAACACCTAAGACTATAACAAGACCAGATATCATTGCATTAAAAGAAGACTTAGAAAAAATTGTTGCTGATATAGATGCTAGATTAAAAGAAAGATTTAATCAATAATATAATTATGAGGTATAATTAAGATAATGGACTCTGAAATTTTAAGAATCCATTATCTTAATTCACATAAACAAAGGAGTTATATTTATGAGATTAGCTATAATATCAGATATACATGGAAACTTATACTCTTTACTTAGAGTTTTAGAAGATATAGATTCTCAAGGTGTGGACACAATAATTTGTCTAGGTGACCTTGTAGGATACGGACCTCACCCAAATGAGGTAATTGCTCTGATAAGAAAAAAACATATAATAAGTCTTAAAGGAAATTACGACGCTTCTGTGGTTGATAATGCTTTTACATTCATAAGAAGTACAAGTATCAATGATTTTTCACTACCTTGGACAGTTGAAGAACTTAGAGCTTCAAACATATATTACTTAGATAACCTACCTAATGAGCTTATAATGAATGTATGTGGCAAAAAAATTAGATTCGTACACGGAAGCCCTAGAAGGATAAATGAATATATGCACGAAAATAGTGAGGAACTTGAAACTATATTAAATAATATAGATGAAGATATATTAGTATGTGCACACACACATATCCCTTATTTCAAACAAATAGGAGAAAAATATATACTAAACGACGGAAGTGTTGGAAAACCTAAAAATGGAACTCCTAATGCAACTTATATGATACTAGATATATTCAACGAAGCTACTCCTAAAGCGCAGCTTAGAACAGTTGAATACGACTACCAAAAAATCATGAAAGATATGCAAATGAAGCAATTCCCATCAGGACTTATTTCATCTTATCAAACAGGAAGAGAATAACTTATATCTTATATTTAAGCGAAGACTTTAAATTAAATAAGTGTTATTAAATCATTTTTTTAAATAGTTAGGGAACATTTCTCTAGCTATTTTCTTATAATAAATCATTAGATTTATTTCTTATTGCATTTATTAAAAAGATATTGTAGAATAATAATAATCAAAAATACCAAATACTATGAAAAGAAGAGTAAAACTAGGAAATTCTTTTATAGCGAGTGAGTTATGGTGTAAGTCTCACAAAGAATCCTTTTTTGAAGAACGTCTTGGAGTTTCTAACCGAAAAACTTGTTTTAGTAGGCTTAGACGGAGTCAAACCGTTATGAATTGAACAGCATTATCTGTGCTGATATTTTTTAAGTTGGCTATTTTTTTAATAGCAATTTGGGTGGTACCGCGGAATCCTTTCGTCCCAGAATAGGATAACGAGGTTTTTTTTTGCTTAAAATTAGACTAAAAATGTGTAAAATCATATCACATGGTCTATTAATTTAAATATTATAATATAATCAATAATCGAAAGAGAGGTTTTTCAGAATGAAAGATTCAGTATTAGTTAAAAGTCTTTTTAGAAACACATCTGAGTATGCTGGTAAACAAGTTACTATATCTGGTTGGATCAGAACACTTAGAGCATCAAACGCATTTGGATTTATAGAAGTTAATGATGGTACTTTCTTTAAGAACGTACAAGTTGTTTTCGCAAGTGATAAGTTAAATAACTATGATGAAATAGCGAAACTTCCAATAAGTTCATCAATAAAAGTAATAGGTACTCTTATCGAGACACCTAACACAAAACAACCATTTGAAATACAAGCTGAAGAAATAATAGTTGAAGGTATGTCAGATTCAGCATACCCATTACAAAAGAAAAGACATACTCTTGAATACTTAAGAACAATAGCTCACTTAAGACCAAGAAGTAACCTTTTCTCAGCTGTATTTAGAGTTAGAAGTGTTGCTGCTTATGCAATACACAAGTTCTTCCAAGAGCAAGGATTTGTATACACACATACTCCTATCTTAACAGGTTCAGACTGTGAAGGTGCAGGAGAAATGTTCCAAGTTACAACTCTTGACCTTAAAAATGTTCCTCAAACAGAAGAATGTGGAATAGATTTTAAACAAGATTTCTTTGGAAAAGAAACTAACCTTACTGTTTCAGGACAATTAAACGCCGAAACATTTGCCTTAGCATTTAGAAACGTTTATACATTTGGACCTACATTCAGAGCTGAAAACTCAAACACAACAAGACATGCAGCTGAATTCTGGATGATCGAACCTGAAATAGCATTTGCTGATCTTCAAGATGATATGGAACTTGCAGAAGCTATGCTTAAATATGTTATTAACTACATCATGGAAGAGTGTCCTGAAGAATTAGAATTCTTCAACAGCTTTGTTGATAAAGGACTTCTTGAAAGACTTAACCATGTTGTATCATCAGACTTTGGTAAAGTTACTTATACAGAAGCAGTAGATATCTTATTAAAATCAGGTAAAAAATTCGACTATCCTGTTCAATGGGGAATTGATCTTCAAACTGAACATGAAAGATATCTTACAGAAGAAATATTCAAAAAACCAGTATTTGTTACTGACTATCCAAAAGAAATCAAAGCATTCTACATGAGATTAAACGAAGATGGTAAAACAGTTGCTGCTATGGACTGCTTAGTACCTGGAATCGGAGAAATCATAGGTGGAAGCCAAAGAGAAGAAAGATACGAAGAACTTCTTAAGAGAATAAAAGAATTAGGTCTTAAAGAAGAAGATTACTGGTGGTACTTAGAACTTAGAAAATTCGGTGAAACAAAACATGCTGGATTTGGTCTTGGATTCGAAAGATTAATAATGTACGTTACAGGTGTTGCTAACATCAGAGACGTTATACCTTTCCCAAGAACAACAGGACAATCAGAATTCTAAAAAAAAGTCATGCATTTTGCATGGCTTTTCTTCATTAATTTTAGTATTTAGATACTAGACAAGTTTATTTTTCCCTGTTCTCTTCGCTTTATACAGATTTGAATCTGCCTCACCTATAATATCTTCAATTTTATTGCATTTAGTTGAATGAGAACTTCCTATACTTGCAGTAATAGTATTTCCATACTCCCACTCTAAACTTTCAATTCCTAGCCTAATATTTTCTAATATTCTTTTTGCTATTTCTTTATCTTCTACCTCGACAACTATTAGAAACTCTTCTCCTCCATACCTACAAACTATAATTTTAGTACCTCCAACAATTTTTATAGTTTTAACAATCTTTTTAAGTACAGCATCACCAAATAAATGGCCATATGTATCATTTACAACTTTATAATTATCAATATCTAACATACCTATAGTAAAACATTTGCCCGATTTTATAAGTTTAGAAATATATCCCATAGTATATCGTCTATTGAAAGCCTTAGTTAACGTGTCTCTATTTAATTGTCGATTTAATATTTTTATATTTTTCCTTTTCTTAATATACGAATTAGCCAATAATCCCATTAATATTAAAAAACAAATAACTATAACTAACAATATTTTATTATCCGATTGTGTTCTTTTAACTTTTACTTCATTTAAAATATTCTGTGGATCATTATTATGCATATTTAAAATAATAGTAGCATTTATCTTTTCTTTAGATTCTGACATTTCATTTAACTCAGCCACATATTTTTGATAAGATTTTGTTGCATTTTTATACTCTCCCACCTTACTATAACATTGCCCAAGTCCATTTAAAATATTTTGATTAACTTCATACAAAGGTTCTTCTTTTGTATAAGAATAAGCTTTAATATAATACTCAATCGCACTATTCCACATTTGTTTTTGTTGATAATACTCTGCATAATAATAATAATATTCTGCTGTCATATACGTTGAATTTATAACGCTAAGTTCTTTTTTGCTTAAATTCAAATTTGCTTTTGCCTCATTAAGCAAGCCAAGTTTTAGCTGAGCTCTTGCAAGATGCAAAATTCCTTTATAGTAAGCCTTAGTATTTTTTTGACTCTTAGCAAGTTCAATACCTTTATTTACAAACTCTTCAGACTCTTTATAGTTTTCCTGATAATAATAGAAATCTCCTTTTACATAACACATATCAATGGTATCAGGCATTGCTAAATCTTCTTGAATAGCTTCTCCTCCATTAAAATATTGTTGTCCATAAACTTTATCACCTAATATGTTGCAAGTTGTTGCAATTAAATAGTTTAACCCTACCATATCACTCAAGTATTGCTCGTTATCAGTCTTAATATATAAATTTTTCAAAACATCTAACCCTTCTAAAGAGTACTGCATAACCACCGAATATTGTTTAGTACAAATTCCTATATTTAATATCTCATAAATAGTATTTACAGACGATTTTAAATTACCTTGTGCATTAAATGCATTTACGGCTATCCCTAAATATTTTATAGCATTATTTACATCATTTTGTTTATAATATTCCTGTCCTAAAGCAAGATTTAAATCAACCCACTGTGTACTATTTTGCTTTACAACTCCAGAATTGAGCTGGTGTAATAGCTGATTTACTGTACCATTTTGAGTTTGATTAGAATTTACTGTTTGTGCTAATGCACTTGTATTACTAAAACTAACAAATATAGCAATACATATAATATTAAGAAGAAGATATTTGAAGAAATGCTTCAACTCTTACTCCTCCTTCAATTTAATTTAAAATTTCACTTAGATATTATATCAAAAAACTTTTACTTTGTGATTTTATTTCTTTGATTTGTATTTAACCCGTTTCCATATTGATTAAATTAACCAGATTATTTAAACTGATTAAACTCTTTAAAAGAATATTCATGATGTGACATATCTGAATTCAGTAATATATTATACTCAAATCCATCAAAGTCAATTTCTGTAAGACTTGTCTGCTTGACAAAAGGTTCTCCCCACAAAGTATCTAACTCCCTTTTCTCTAACATACACATAAATGTCTTTATGGTAATTGTATGAGTGACAACCAATATATTTTTTCCTTCATTTTCTTTTACTATATTCATAATAGTATGAAAACTTCTATTTGCCATATCTATATAAGTTTCTCCACCTTTTGTTGGTTCATACTTAGATGGTATATTCCAAAAATTATAATAATTTTTCTCACACATAGATTTAATTTCATCTTGGCTCTTACCCTCCCACAAACCTACATTGATTTCTCTTAATCCTTCATTTGTTATTATTGCAACTTCTCTACTACCTTTTAAAATTTTAGCAGTATTAAAAGCTCGTCCCGTTGGACTAGACACTATAACATCAATCTTAAAGTCTCTTATCCGTTGTTCTAACCACTCTGCCTGCTTTATCCCAAGCTCTGTAAGGTTTGAATCTGCCCATCCTTGAAATACTCCCTGTGTATTCCAAATAGTTTCACCATGCCTCGTTAAATATAATTTAGTCATCCATCTTCCCTCTTTTCAAAAATTAACCATAATATATACCTTTCATTATAAAAGCTTTTTCAAAAATTTTCAAAAAAATATAAAATATTCACGCTTTTTCATGTTATAAATAATCTACTTATTTAAATAAACTCCTATAAAACGTTTGTAATATACAAAAAACTGCTAAAATATCGAAGAATCTAACAAAATTATCATAAACTAAAAGCACTATTTATTAAATTAAAATATACATAAATAGAAAAGGGACTACTCCACATCGAGAAATTCCTTTCTTTTGTGTTATAGTCCCATTTTTTAATATATCTATTAAAAGATTTAATCTCATAAAAGTATTTATCAATACGTTAACCTAAAAAGTTAATTCTAGTTTTATCAATCTCTTATCTTCTTTTAACTAATTCATAAAGAAGTCTAGCCCCTTCTCCTGTTCCACCTAACTCTGAGTATGGAAGAGCTGAATCTGTCCAAGCTGTACCAGCTATATCAAGGTGTAACCAAGGTTTATCTTGCACAAACTCTCCTATAAATAAACCAGCTGTAATTGTTCCTGCAAGTCTTCCACCTACATTTTTTAAATCAGCAACTTTTGATTTATTTAATTCTTTGTATTCATCTGTTATTGGTAATCTCCAAACAGCTTCTCCTGTTGATACTGAAGCATCTTGTAATTGAGCATAAAACTCATCATTATTAGCAAGAACTCCTGTAGTTGTTGTTCCAAGTGCTACTAAAGCAGCTCCTGTAAGAGTAGCTATATCAACTACTGATGCAACCTTTTCTTCTTCTATGATGTAGTTAACTGCATCTATTAAAGTAAGTCTTCCTTCTGCATCTGTATTTAATATTTCTATATTTTTTCCAGCCATTGAACCAATTATATCACCTGGTTTATAAGCTTCTCCTGATATAGCATTTTCACAAGCCGCAACTACTGCTACAACATTCTTTTTAAGCTTTCTACTAGCTATTATAGACATTGCTCCTATAACTGCTGCTGATCCACCCATATCTGATTTCATTGTATCCATTGATGTACTTGGTTTAAGTGAGTATCCACCTGTATCAAATGTTAACCCTTTTCCTACAAGCCCTTGTCTTACATCCATGTTATCAGCATCACCATTGTATCTCATAACTATAAGTTTTGGCTCATGTATTGACCCTTTAGCAACTGATAAAAAAGCTTCCATTTTAAGTTCTTTAATTTCTGAAAGACCCTTAACTTCTACTTCAAATCCATATTTTTTACCACATTCTACAGCACTATCTGCTAGTAATGATGGAATCATTATATTAGCTGGCTCATTTACTAAATCTCTAGCTATTAATGTTCCTTCTGCTAATACTAATGACTCTTCTAAAGTTTCTTTTGCTACAGCAAATGCTTCTGGTAAGTTTACAACTATATCCTTAGCTTCTTTTTTCTTAGTCATATATTTATCAAACTTATAAGCTCCTAGAATCATACCTTCTACTAAAGCTTTAGTAACTTTGTTAAAGTCTTTTATCTCTATGTTTTTAAGACAAACTGTAACATTCTCAGCTTTTAATTCTTTTAATTTTCTAGCTGCTTTTGAAAAAGCTTTTCTCATATCATCAATTGATACTTCATCTTGTTTTCCAAGACCTAAAACTAGTAAATCTTGAAAATCTCCATTTTCTAATTCTCTATCAAGAACTAAAAGTTCTGATTTAGCTCCTTTGAAGATTTCTTTTTTAACAGCTTTTTGTAATTTTGCATTGATAACTTTATTTTCTGATTTTACATTCCCTTCAAAAAATAAACCTATAACTGCATCAGCACTGTTTACATCCATATTATTAATTTTTATGTTTAACATCTAATATACTCATCCTTTCTTTTTTATTTCTATTTCAGATTACCCTATTTTTTATATTTTATCATCTTATATTCACTTTTTTGTGACAAATATATTTTTTAAGAAAAAAAAGCAAAAAAAACTAAAACTGTATATATATAAAGTGAAAGGAGGGATGTCAAATGGCAATCCAAAATATAGTAAAAAGTTCCCTAGTATTAAAATATCAATTCGGTATGGACTCACACGGTAATCCTAAACTAACAGCACAAAAATTTTCTTCAGTAAAACCTGATTCAGATGCAGCATCTTATTTATCAGTAGGTAACGCCTTAGCTGATTTAGTTTCTACAAGTGAAATTACTGTAAATAGAGAAGATTTTTGTTCTCTTAGAGAAAATCAAGAATAAAATTATGGAGGTTATATTATTATGAATACTATTTATACGCTATCTATGACTTTTAAAAATGAGGCTGGGAAAAATTCAGTAATAACATTAAAAAATGTTAAGCCTGATATTACAACAGAACAAGTTCAGGCTGCTATGAATATAATTGTTGCAAGCAATTTATTTGTTACTCCTCTAGGTAACATAGTGTCTGCAGTGTCAGCTGACCTTATTGAAAAAGCTGTTACAGAATTTGAATTAGCATAATTTTTAAAAAAGCTATCCTCTCTTGGATAGCTTTTTTTGTATGTATTTATATAAAATTATATTTAATAAATATCAAGCTTTTAATCAAATTTTTAAAATTATAATTTCACCTGTTCTAAGACTTTCTTTGACATCTATAATTCTTTGATTTGAAGATCCTTTAAACTTTAATCCTTCATCTTTTTTGTTTATTTCAAACTTCCCATCAACTAAAACATCTATTTTTTCTAATAATTGTCTCTTCTTATCATCCTTCAAAACATCTTCAAATGTATAACCTGTATAACTCCAAATATTAAGTCCTAATTTTTTTATTTGTTCTGCCATATAAGCAAATTCTTCTGCTTGTTCCATTGGATCTCCGCCACTAAAAGTTACTCCTTTTAATAAAAAGTTCCCTTCCATATCTGCTACTAACTCATCAATCTCAAAAAGTTCTCCCCCATTAAAATCATGAGTATCTTTATTAAAGCAGCCTTTACAATTATGTCTACATCCTTGTGCAAAAAATACTCTTCTCATTCCTATTCCATTAACTAAACTTTCATATGCAATCCCCGATAGTCTTATTTTTTTCCCCATAATTAAGATCATCCTTTCTATTAGTATACCTATTATTATATTCTAAAAACTAAGTATATCAAACTCAACAATCTTTCATTTCGAACCTTAAATACATACTATCGAAAGTTTACTATACTCTTTGTAGAATTATAGGATAATTTGTCTAACGATTTTTATTGTTTCCCAAATACTGGTGTTGTAATATTTAATTATCAACTGTATATGCTGTTTATATACAGCACATAACAGATTTAAAACTTACTATAATTGAAAAGCTATTACTAGTAAAAAAACATTTAAAGAAAAAACTTAAATAATTTTAAGGAGAGATTTTTATGTCAAGCTACAAAATTTATAAACTACTTAAATTTATTAGCATTATTGGAGTCATAATTCTTGTTTCAATAGGGATACTAGGTACTTTAGGAAAGATACCTACTAATTACATTTCCTTACTAACAATAATTGTGACAGCCTTTGTAGTATCACCTATATACTATAAAAGAATAAAAGGTATAGATTAAAAACTAGAAGGGGGCGTTATGAATCTTATTATTTCAAATTCATCATCAATTCCTCTCTATTTGCAGATAAAAACTCAAATAGAGAGTGAAATTTTAAAAGGAAACTTAAACGCAAACGATCCACTCCCCTCAATAAGAGTTTTAGCTAAAGAACTTAGAGTAAGCATTATTACAACAAAAAAAGCTTATGAGGAATTAGAAAAAGATGGTCTGATAGAAACTATAGCTGGAAAAGGGAGCTTTATTAGCTCTAGGAACAACCTAAGATTAAAGGAAATAACTATGAGTAAAATTGAAGATAATCTTTGTGAAATAATCAAAACTGCAAAAGCAATTGATATTTCAAAAGATAATCTTATTGAAATTTTAAAAATACTTTATCAGGAGGTTTAGACATGAATATAGTTGAAATCAAAAATTTAAAAAAGACACTTGGGGAATTTAAATTAGATATAAAGGAATTGAACATTCCAAGCGGTTATATTACTGGATTTATTGGTAAAAATGGCTCTGGAAAAACTACTACTATTAAACTTATAATGGGACTTTTATTCCCTGACGCTGGAGAAATCAAAATATTTGATCAAAGACTACTGGAAAATGAAATAGAAATTAAATCAAAAATTGGATATATTGGAGTTGAATCTGGATACCCAGAACATTTAGAACTTAGATCAATCAAAAAAATGATATCAAGATTTTATAAATCTTGGGATGAATCTTTATATGATAAATATACAGAAAAATTTGATCTTAAACCAAAGAAACTATACAAAGATTTATCATCAGGTCAAAAGAAACAATTTGATCTTTGCATGGCTTTATCACACAAACCAAAACTCCTTATAATGGACGAGCCTACAGCAAACCTTGATCCTGTTGTAAGAAATGAGTTTTTAAAAATTTTATCAGAACATTTAGTTAATGATGATATGAGTGTATTCTACTCTTCTCACATAACTAGCGATCTTGAAAAATCAGCAGATTACATAAACTTTATAGATGAAGGGAAAATCTTCTTAAGTGGAGTTAAGGATGAATTATTAGATAAACATAAGCTTATCAAAGCACCTAAAGAATTACTTGATGAAAACATAAAAAAATATCTTATGGGAATAAATGAATATGAATTTGGATTTGAAGCCTTAACAACAAACTATGCCGAAGTCCATGATATTTTAGGGGATGAAGCAATTTATGATAATGTCTCCTTAGAAGACCTTATTATTTACTATTCTAAGAAATAAACTTTGATATAGAGGACTTTAAAAGTCCTCTTAAAAAATATTATTTAAGGGGATCTCCATATGGATGATATAAAATTACTTTTTAAGACTGATATTATTTTACATTCAAAAAATCATCTAATTCCAGCTGTTTGTTTGATATTATTTATGTCACTCTTTAATGAATTTGTATTATTTTTTTGTAATTTGAGATTTATGCAAATACTCATTTTAGATTATTTTTCAACTCACTCTTCAATAAATTTTCTAAATACTCTTCCTATAAAAAGAAAAAGTATTATTTCTTATAAATTTTTATTATTCATAGGACTTTTATTGATACTTTTAATATTCAATATTTTTGCTATTAAAATTAATGCTATTAATTTAGAATACGCTATTTACCATGGATTAGTTTCCATTTCTGCTTTAGCTCTTTTAGGTAGCTTTGTTATATTGGCTTATTGCTATTTATCTATCAAAAAAGGTGCTTATATCGAAATATTTTTATGTGCTTTTTATTTTGTACTACTAAATTCATTAAATTATTATAACCTTGATAGTTTTAGACTTTCTGAAAATATAACCACTTTATTACCATTTCTAAGTTTTGCAATTATATCAATTTTTGCATCTTATATATTTGCTAAAAAACGTTGTAAATTTATAAATTCAAACTAAAATTTTAATATAAATAAAATATCCACAGACTTCTCTTAGTTAGAATCTGTGGATATTTTTTAATTTATCTATTAAACTAGGCTACTTAATAATAACACATTAAGCTAAAACAATAAATTCTAATAATATAAGAAGAATACATTTAATAAAATGTTGTATTATTAAAAACTGTAACAATTTATAATTGACTAGTTAACTACAATATTATAGGATAAACTTTGATAGAAAATAAATTTAGCTATTTAAAGATGAAAATTGGAGGTTACTAATGAAAAAGTTGCTTTTAATTATTCCTGCATTTAACGAAGAAAAAAACCTTCCTTATCTTGTAGAGAAAATAGATCAAGCAAAGAAATCACTTCCACTACAAGTAGATACATTGATAATTAATGATTATTCTACTGATGATACAAAAAAAGTCCTAAAAGAACTCAAAGGTATAAACTATATAAATTTACCTTGTAACTTAGGTATAGGTGGAGCCGTGCAAACAGGATATAAATATGCTAAAGAAAATAATTATGACTATGCTATTCAAATAGATGGAGATGGACAGCATAATCCAGCATACATAAAAGATGCTTATGAGGAAATTCAAAAAGGCTATAACTTTGTTATTGGCTCAAGATTCATCAACAACGAAGGTTTTCAATCAAGTTTTGTGAGACGTATTGGTATAAATTTTTTCTACTATCTTATTAAAATATTAAGTAGACAAAAAATAACTGATGCGACATCTGGATTTAGATTATGTGATAAAAGTATAATTGATATTTTTTCAAGATATTATCCTTCTGACTACCCAGAACCTGAAACGCTTATGATTCTGATTAATAATAATTTTAAAATTTCAGAAATTCCTGTTGTTATGAATGAAAGAGAACATGGTAGCTCTTCTATTAAAATAATGAATTCTATTTATTATATGGTAAAAGTGACCATGGCAATTATTTTAGCGTTTGCATTTAAAAAGAAGGTGAGAAATTGAACGAGATATTTCATATAATACTTATCATTGCCTCATTACTCTTTACAATTTATATCTTATCAATGATTAAGAGATCAAAACTTAGCCTCAAATATTCATTGCTTTGGATTTTTCTTGGACTATTCTTTATAGTTCTTAGTATATTCCCAAAACTTGTAGAAATGGCTTCTGAACTCTTAAGAATATATAGTCCTGTAAATACTTTATTTTTAGGAATAATATTTATTTTACTTCTAATTCTATTTACACAGACTGTAGCAATGTCAAAATTAAAAGACCAAGTAACTTGCCTATCTCAAGAACTTGGAATACTAAAGAAAAAAGTTGAGGATAAAGAAAATGATGACATTTAAAGATTATATCTTAGAGAAAGAAAAACTCTATAGATACTTATTATTTTTAGCAATCATTATTCTTGTTGGAATTTCTGTATTTGAAGCTTTAAAAAATAATAATTACTTTTTACTTGGAAACTTACAGAAACTTAATGATGATGACGTAAGATATTTCCATACTGCAAAATTATTATTAGAAAAACATGAGCTTTATTACTATGGAATTAGAACTGCTTTTATTATGCCATTATTCCCACTATTTTTAAGTGGTATTATGGCTATCTTTGGAACTGGAGATGGAGCACTTACAGCAATAAGAATAACTCAAGCTATTATGCAAGGAATTACTTTATACTTTGTTTATCTAATAGCAAGAGAACTTTTCAACAGAAAAGTAGCAATAGTTGCAGCTTTTCTTTTTGCGGTTTATTTACCAGAAGCAGTTGCACCAAACTTAATTCTAACAGAAGTATTATTCCAATTTACTTTTGTCATAATGTTTTACTTTTCAATAGTTGGTATTAAGACAAATAAAGTTGGATACTATATAGTGACATCAATCTTTTGGGCATTAACCTGCCTTACTAGACCAAATGCTGCTATATTCCCACTATTTATAATTATATTTTGGTTTGTCAATAAATATAAATGGAAGGATATGCTTAAGTACGTAATCATAGCATTTGTTACTTTTACGATATTCTTTGCTCCTTGGTGGATAAGAAACTTCAACCTTAAAGGACACTTTATTTTATTTACTGATTCATCTGCTAACCCTAAACTTCTTGGAAGTTTTATATTTGATAGTCCACCAAGTTTTTGGAACGAAATTCCTACTAAATATGGTACTATCCAATATGAAAAAGGAATGTATATGGATAACAATCTTCAAAATGAACTTGCTAACTACATCATAAAAACTGGCTTTAAGACACAACCTGTTAGATATACAGCTTGGTACACTCTTGGAAAGACTTATATGATGTACTACAAACCATATTATTGGAGACCAATACTAAATATAAATCTTACTACAATGTGGGCTGTTCATATCATCTACATTATCCTTGCTATTATAGGAATTGTTCTGTCTATTATCAATAGAAATAGAT
This sequence comes from Sarcina sp., assembly GCA_051650825.1. Lineage (GTDB taxonomy): Bacteria > Bacillota > Clostridia > Clostridiales > Clostridiaceae > Sarcina. The sequence continues at coordinate 18,087 of JBOFRC010000001.1, forward strand.
GGAAAGCTATGCTTTTAGTTCTTTTAGCAATGTGCACAGTAGTTTATTGGCCATTCATAACTTTCTCAAGATATGGATTCCCAAATATGTTTATGATGATTATTTTTGCTGCATATGCTATAGTAAGCATTTATGCAAAAGTAAGAAAAAGATAAATTTTAAATATAAATAACACCTTAATAAAACTTAAGGTGTTATTTTAACTCTTAAAAACTGTTAATCAATATAATAAAAAGTTATCCACAGGTAATTTTTATAAAAAAACCTGTGGATAACTTTTTATTTTTCTATCTGTGGATAACTTTTTAATAATTTTATCTAAAAAGAATAAGGTCAAACTTTAGAATACACTTCGCTTTTGCCAAATTCATTCAGCAATTTTACCTAAAGGGCTAGAAGTAGTAGAATTCTCTCAATCTTAATTAAAATACATACTCATCCTAAAAATTTCAACGGTTATTCTTTAATCATATACTTCTAAAATTTTACGCAAAAAAATTTGCTACTATATTGCCAAACAAAATATATGTTTAAGCTAAAAATAGTAGCCCAGATTTTTTATAATACCATATTAATATAGTATTAACAAGTCATTTAATTTTCTTGCATAGCTACAAGCTTTGTATAATTAAGCTTTCCACCAGCTTTTACAACAGCTATTTCTTTCTCTGAAAGCTCAGTTTTCACATTAAAACTAATTCCCTTAGTTATATTTTTAATTTCCAAAACTCCGTCATCAAGTCTATTTTTAATATTTTCAATTTGAAGTTCATCAAATAAATCAACATTATCATAATCTTTTATATTTTCAAAAACCATAGGAACAATACCACTATTTATAAGGTTAGCCTTATGAATTCTAGCAAATGACTTACAAATAACGCCTTTGATCCCAAGATATAAAGGTGCAAGTGCTGCATGTTCTCTACTTGAACCTTGCCCATAGTTATCACCAGCAATTATAAACCCGCCACTATTCTCTTTTGCTCTAGCTGGAAACTCTTCATCTATTGTATTAAAACAGAACTCTGAAAGATACGGAATATTACTTCTAAACGGCAAAAGTTTGGCATTTGATGGCATAATATGATCAGTTGTAATATTATCTTCTATTTTTAACACAGCCTTAGCTTTTATTTCACTTGAAAGTTCCACATTCACAGGGAATGGTTTAATATTAGGTCCTCTTTCTATCTCTACACTTTCACCTATACTAGCAGGTGCAATTATCATACTATCATCAATAATAAACTTATCAACAGTAATATTAGAAAAATCAACATCACTAAAATCTCTTGGATCAGTAAGAACACCTGTAATAGCCGAAACAGCTGCCACTTCTGGACTTACAAGGTATACTTTAGCTGATAATGTTCCACTTCTTCCAAAAAAATTTCTATTAAATGTTCTAAGTGATACTGCATCAGTTTTTGGTGATTGTCCCATTCCAATGCAAGGACCACATCCATTTTCAAGTATTCTAGCCCCAGAACTTATAATATCAGCAAGTGCTCCATTTCTCGCAATCATCTCCATAACTTGTCTAGATCCCGGCGCAATAACTAAACTTACATCATTATGAACCTTCTTACCTCTTAAAATTCTAGCAACCTTCATCAAATCCTCATAAGAAGAGTTTGTACAACTTCCTATACCAACCTGATCAACTTTTATATTCCCAATTGCTTCAATCGTAGCTACATTATCAGGACTATGCGGCTTAGCTGCCATAGGAACAAGCTCATTTAAATTAACCGTAATCTCTAAATCATACTCTGCATCATCATCAGCTTTAAACTCAAACCAATCCTGTGCTCTCCCTTGTGCTTTAAAAAATTCCAAAGTTCTCTCATCGCTAGGAAATATTGAAGTAGTTGCTCCAAGCTCTGCTCCCATATTTGTAATAGTAGCCCTTTGCGGAACTGATAAACTTTGAACACCTTCTCCTGTATATTCAAACACCCTACCTACGCCACCTTTAACTGACATTTGTCTTAAAACATCCAGAATTATATCCTTTGATGCTACCATTTTATTAAGCTTGCCAATTAAATTAACTCTAACCACTTCAGGTGCCTTAATATAATAAGCTCCACCTGCCATAGCAAGTGCTACATCTAATCCGCCAGCTCCTATAGCTAACATTCCAACTCCTCCTGCTGTTGGAGTATGACTGTCAGAACCTGTTAATGTATCCCCTGGTACTGCAAATCTCTCTAAAAAAACTTGATGACAAATCCCATTTCCTGGTCTTGAAAAATGAACTCCATATTTAGATGCAACAGTCTGTATATATCTATGATCATCTGCATTTTCAAAGCCTTGTTGTAGCATATTATGGTCTATAAAAGCCACACTTCTCTTAGTCTTAACTCTATCTATCCCCATCGCTTCAAGTTGCAAATAAGCCATAGTTCCTGTTGAATCTTGCGTAAGTGTTTGATCTATTTTAATTCCTATAGGATTTCCTACTTTAAGCTCACCATCAACTATATGTTTTTCTAAAATTTTATAAACTAAATTTAACCCCATGTAAAATTAACCCCCAATTTTTATCATAGCTTTTATCTGTCCGCTAGTTTTCTTACTATTTCTATTACCTACATATCAATCGTAATTTATTTTTCTATATCTCTTCAATTATATCTTTATAAATCTGTACAAGTTCCTTATCAAACAAAGGTCTCTTAACACCTACAGATATAGCTCTTACCTTTTCTAATACCTTTTCAGCTAGAACTGGCTCTAAAGTAATTTCATACTCTTTAAACTTATTAATAATTCCTGCTTTACCAGAGTGTTTCCCTATTACTATTTGTCTCTCAAGGCCTATCTCAGCAGGGTCAAAAGCTTCATAATTTTTAGGATTTTTAATAGCACCATCAGCATGTATTCCTGATTCATGTCTAAACATATTAGAACCAACTATCGCCTTCCAAGCTGGTAACTCTCTTCCTGCTGCATCTGAAACATAATGTGAAATATCCTTAAACATTCCTGTTTTAAAACCAAGATCTATATCATGAACGTACTTAAGAGCCATTACAACCTCTTCTAAAGCTGCATTTCCAGCTCTTTCTCCAAGTCCATTAACAGTAACTCCTATATGTGTTGCTCCACCCTTTACACCTGCAATAGCATTTGCTGTAGCCATTCCAAAATCATTATGAGTGTGCATTTCTATGTCAGATTTAGTATTCTTATATAAATATTCTATATTTTCTTTTATAGTAAACGGGTCCATGACTCCAACAGTATCACAATATCTAAACCTATCAGCACCAACACTTTTAGCTGCATTTATAAACTCAACTAAAAATTCATTATCTGCTCTTGATGCATCTTCGCCATTAACAGAAACATAAAGACCATTCTTCTTAGCAAACTCAACTGACTTTAACATATTTTCAATTACCCATTCTCTTGATGTTTTAAGCTTATGCTTAATATGAATATCAGAAACCGAAATAGAAATAGCAACAGCATCTGCACCACAATCAATAGATTCTTTAATATCACTTATAACAGCCCTATTCCATGCCATAATACTACTAGATAAATCTTTTTTACAAATTTCTTTAATAGCCTCTTTTTCATCGCCCCCCATAGCTGGAATACCAACTTCTAACTGATGAACACCAAGCTCACTAAGAGCCTTTGCAATAGCTACTTTCTCATGATTAGCAAAAACAACTCCAGCCGTTTGTTCCCCATCCCTTAGAGTTGTATCAACTATAGAAATATTTTTTCCCCATTCATTAATTCCCATTTCTAAATGCCCCCTTATCTAAAGTTTTGTTTTTTATTTTACCATATTTTATATTAATTTACTATAATTTGAATATAGTATTATCAGTATAATATAAGAAATAAAAAAAAAGACTTATAGTTTTATAATATTCTTTAAAACTATAAGTCTTTAAATGAAATATATTAAATTATGTGTGTGGGCATTTTGTGCTTTAGCTAATTAATTAACCAGCATACATTGATAACGCTTTTAAAATAAAAATAAAAAAATTAAATAAATTTACTACCATTCTTAAAACTCCAAATCTTACTTTATCTTAATTATGACCATGGAATTTTGATTTTAAACATAAATTTAAAAATAAATTTTAATAATTATATTAAACTTCTAAGCCATTCTTTTGTTGCTTCATCACAAAAAGCACCTCTAACACTATTAAGATACATTATTTTATATTCTTCATACGGAAACTCTAAAGCTCCATTTAAATTTTTACACTCTGTAGTTAAATCTATATTTGATACAGTTCTATTATCTGTACTTAGATTAACCTTTAATCCATCCTTTAAAAATCTTCTTAATGGGTGCATTTTATATGAAGTAACAGCTTTTGTATCAAGATTACTCTTTGGACACATTTCTAAAGTTATTTCATTTGTCTTAACTAAATCATAAGCAACTTCATCATTTTGTATAGCTACAGCATGTCCTATTCTTTCAGCACCAAGTATTTGTACTGCATCAATAACATTTTGTGAAAAACCAGTTTCTCCAGCATGAATTGTTACTCTAAATCCATATCCTCTAGCTTTCTTAAACATATCTTCATATTTTGGAACAAATCCTTCTAATTCACATCCAGCTAAATCAACAGCTACAACACCTTTTCCAACAAACTCTTTACAATCTTCAATAAGCTTGTACCCGCTTTCTAAATCATGATGTCTCATAACACAAATTATAAGTCCACTCTTAACACCAAAATCTTTTTCTCCATCTTTCATACCATCAAGAACAGCTTCAATAACTTCACTAACTATAAGCCCCCCTGCTAAATGGAATAATGGTGCAAATCTAATTTCTATATATTTTACATTTTCTCTATTCGCATCTTCTATAAGTTCGTAAGTTATTCTTTTTAAATTTTCTTTACTTTGCATTAAAAGTCCTGGTAAATCAAATCTTTTTAAATATTCATCAAGAGATGCACAAAGTTCTGGAACTACTAGCATATCTTCAACTTTATCATAATCAAAACTATCTAATTTCACATTTTCCTTTTTTGCAAGCTCTATAACAGTTCTTGTTCTTAAACAACCATCTAAGTGACAGTGTAAATCTATTTTTGGCATTTCGTTAAATCTTATCATGTCTATCTCTCCTCTATATCCATTTCTATCTATTTTTTTAAGTAGCAAATTAATAATAAAAAAAAATTCCTGATTACGAAGAAAAATCCTCTCTAATTTAAAACATTAGAAAGACCATTTCTTCGTAATCAAGAATTATAAGGTTCTTGGTAGAAACTCCTTAACCATATTATAAGGATTATACGAACTACTTTAATTGTTTATTATTTTACCACAATTCACGAATAAATCAACAGTAAAATTCATGCTTTTATTCGTATTTTTGTTACTTTTTTTTGATAGATAAAAATTAAAGCTACATGGTTGGGTCCCCATGTAGCCCATATGAAGATAATAATAAAATTTAATTTTATCACTATCGTTGTACTTATATTATTTGCAATTAAATTTTAATTATACATTTTTATAAATCTTTTTATGTGATTCTGTATGTGAAACTCTATCTGCTCTTTCACCATACTTACCTGGTCCAAATCTTTCATCAAGACTTAAATACCCTGTGACTCTAGATATTCCTTGTATATCTTGTGATCCGCATTTCGGACATGAAGATTCATTGTTGTGTAAATACTCTCCGCAAGATTTACAATATCTTATATGGAAGTTTATTCCTAGATAACTTATATTAGTTTTTGTATAAGCATATCTTAAAATATCCATTATAACTTCAGCTGATGGACAATCATCTACTTCTAAGTAACTAATATGTCCACCATTACAAAGTTTGTGATAAGGTGCCTCTATAGCTATTTTTTCTGTTATTGAAATTGGATGATATACAGGCACATGATAACTATTTGTATAATATTCCTTATCAGTCACACCTTTTATAATTCCAAATACTTTTTGATCATTTTTTATAAACTTACCTGAAAGTCCTTCTGCTGGTGTTGCATAACAAGACCAATTTAAACCTGTTTCTTCAGATATTTTATCTGTCATTTCTCTAAGATGAGTAATTATTTTTTCTCCAAGCTCCCTTGAAGCATGATCCTCACCGTGATGCTTTCCTGTTAAAGCTATTAAAGCTTCTGCAAGACCTATAAATCCAATTCCATAGCTTCCCTGCTTTAATATTGGTTCTATCGTATCATCTAGAGCTAACCCCTCTGAACCTTTCATTAAACCTTGCCCAGCAACAAATGGTAAATCTTTAACTCTAAGATTTTTAAGAATAGAATATCTATGAAGTAGTGATTCTCTAGCAATTTCTATCTTTTCATCAAATAATTTAAAGAATTTTTTAATATCACCCTTTGCAAATATAGCTATTCTAGGAAGATTTATAGTAGTTGGAGCTATATTCCCTCTACCTTTACATCCTGGTTCCCCATTTCTGTTACTCATAAGATAAGTTCTACATCCCATAGTTGCTGGCATATAGCCTTTATCATAATATTCTTTATTAAAATCTGCATCTATATTCATAAATGTTGGATTCATTCTTTTAGCAGCAACTTTACAAGCTAACTCAAATAAATAAAAATAAGGATCTTGTTTTTCTCTATTTACGCCTTCCTTAACTCTAAATATTATGTTAGGGAATATAGGTTGCTCACCTTTACCTAAACCTTTTTCATATTCCTCTAAGAAAATTTGACAAACTAATGCTGCATCTTCATTATTAGGAATACCTAAATTCAATGAACTAAAAGGGACTTGTGAACCAGCCCTACTATGCATTGTATTTAAGTTATATACTACGCCTTGCATTGCTTGGCGAACTCTTTCTATTAATTTTTTATTTACTAATTCCTCTAATTTCGAATCATCAATTCCAAGTTCAATGTATTCTTTCTTGATTTCTTGTCTTGTAGGATCAACAAAAGCAGACATATCATTATCAAAATCAGGATGTGACTGTCCACCAAACATATCATTTTGAGTTGATTGCAATAATATACAGCTGAGCTCCGCTGCTGTTTCAATTCTCTTTGGAGGATTTATTGTTCCATATCCAGTATTAAAGCCTTTCCCTAACATTTCCCCTGTTGGAATATGTAAGCAATTTACTGTTAGATTATAAGAATCTAAATCATGAAGATATATATCTCCATTTTCATGTGCCTTTGCTAAATACTTAGGCATGCTTGAAAGATTATGCCATTTATTACTTTCACTAGCTATTCTAAGAAGTTTAGATGAGAAATTATTCCCTACATTTGCATTATCTCTATCTGTTTCTACTCCTATTCTAGCTATTGCTTTCATAAGATCTGACTTGATTTCTCTTACTTTAGTTCTTTGTTCCCTATAACTTGAGTAATTAGAAGCAATATGTCCATAACCATTAGCTTTTAATGCTTTTATAACAAAATTTTGTATTCCCTCAACTGTAATAGCATCCTTATTATGATCTTCTATATATCTAACAACGCTTTGAGCAATATTTAAAAGCTCACTTGTGCTAAGTTCTTCCCCAACATCTCTTGCTGATTTTTTAACTGCATCAACAATCTTTTGAGTTGTAAACTCAACTTCTCTACCATCTCTTTTTATAACATTTGGCATAAAAAAAATCTCCCTCCTAATTGAAAATAGCCTAAAGCTACTTTAAACTATATGTAGTGATAAGCAATTAAGAAAACTACAACATATAGTACCTCATATGATTATAAACTACTGACTTTTTATTTACTAATTTTAAAATTTCTAAACTTTTATTTTAAATCTACCATAGTCTTTTTTGCTTTATTTTACTTTAATATCTTCTATTTTTTACACATTGACTTTTCTATATTTCTTTTATCTCAATTCCAAATTTTTGAAATTAAATAGTATTTAAAATACAATTTTTCACTACGTTTTATTTTTCATTTTTAAAAAGGAATGTTTTTCCATCATATTTCTAATTGCAAATTGTTTGCATTAAGATTCCTTTTCTGATATTATTGTTCTAGAACAAAAGAGAAACATTTATTTAAGGAGAAATTTTTTTATGATTTATTTTATAATAGCACTTCTTGCTACTAGCGTAGGTAGCTTAGTTGGGCTTGGTGGAGATATATTAATTATTCCATTCTTATTAAGTCTTGGAGTACCAAAAGCACTTATTTCAGTTAATGTAGATATATCAATGTTTGCTATGAGTCTAATTGCAACTATTATATATGGAAGAAGACGACAAGGAGATTTCAAAACTGCAGTTTTATTTGCAGCTGGTATAATTCCTGGAGCAAGTTTTGGTGTATTTATAAATAGTAAGATTAATATTCCTACATTTAAACTTGTATTTATCGCTTTAGTTATATTGCTTCTTTTAATTATGCTTATTAAAGACAAGCTACCTAAAGTAATTCTACCAAATTACACAAAACCAATCGTAGGTGTTTGTATTGGTATAATTTCAGGTTTATTTGGTATAGGTGGAGCTTTATTATTAGTACCTATATTAATACTATTTTATGGTCTTTGTACTAAAAAAACAGCAGCAACTACTATGTATTTAGTTTTTATAAGCACAATTGTAACAGTTTCAAACTACCTATTTAGAGGATATACAGATCTTTCATACGCAGCATGGATGGTTCCTGGAGCTATGCTAGGTTCAGCAATCGGTACGTATTTTAATAAGAAAGTAAGTCATAAATTTGTTGATATAACTTTTAAACTAATACTTGTTTTTATAATAGTGAAACAACTATTTGCTATGTTTATTCATTAATATAAAAATTATAAAAAACTTAAATAAGCGTATGTTTTGTATTTAGTTAAAATCTTTTTCTATCTAAATATAAAACATACGTTATTTTAATTATTAAACTGTGTATGCACAACTTAACCTTAATTTGAGCTATATCTAAGAAATAAATTTTTCTTAGATATAGTTTTTTTATTTATTAGAAAAACTTTTTAGCTCTTGTTATACTTTTTAGCTAATTTGGCGAATATTATGTTAATAATTGAAATTTTATTGTATTGGAGTTACTAAAATGAAAAAGAAATTGTTATTATCCTTAGCTCTGCTAATAGGCGTTTCTACCCTTACAACTTTTACATTGATCAAATTATCTAAAAAATCTAATGAAAGTAAAGAAACTATCTCTAAATCATTTGATGATATAAATGATTTTGTACAACCAGAAGAGATACTTAACGATACTTTAAATCCATATACAGGCGAAGAACTAAAAGAAGAAACATATGAACCCTTTATGGCTATAATCGAAAACTCTAGACAGGCTAGGCCACAATCAGGTCTCTCTCAAGCTGATATTTTATATGAAACTATGGTTGAAGGTGGTATAACCAGATTCATAGGTGTGTTTAATGCAAATCCTATTAATAAAATCGGTCCTATAAGAAGTGCACGAAGAGTATTTTTAGATATTATCAGTGAATATGACCTACCATTTGCACATTGTGGTGGTAGTTATGACTCCCTAGATATTATAGAAAATAATTCTACATTTAAGAGTCTTAATGAAATGAAAAACTCTTCAACTTATATACGCGATAACTCTAGAGTTGCACCTCATAATTTATATACATCAACAGAAAATCTAGATAAACTAATAACTTCTAAAGAATTATCAACTGAACCTTATACACAATTAAAATTTGACGATGAATATTGGGAAAATAAATCTCTTAAAAGTTGTAATTCATTAGATTTAGATTTAAGTTTCTATTACTCTACATCTTATTTATTCACAGATAACGGCTATATAAAAAGTATGGACGGTACAGAATGTATAGATTCCTTCAATGATGAACCTCTAATTTTTAATAATATCATTCTACAAATCACAGATATTAAAAAAAGAGAGGATAATTCCTATATGGATGTAACAACTCTTGGTTCTGGCAAATTATACGTTATAAGTAACGGAAAACTTCAAGAAGGTACTTGGAGCAAAAAGGATATCACAACTGATACAAAATTATTAGATTCTAGCAATAATGAGATTCCTTTAGGTACAGGAAACACTATTTGGCACATCATAGATACTTCTAACACTATAAAACTCAACTAACTTTTAAACTTTCCATTAACAAAAGTATGTATTTGTGTACTTTTTATTAATTTATCATACTTAATTTCAAAATTTTAAACATTTTCAAAATTTATAACTATATCACTAGTGATATAGTTATTTTTTATGCTATAATCTAATCAATTAATAAAGATAAAAACATTTTGAGATAGATATTAAATTTAGAGGAGGACAAGTATATGCAAAAAATAGCTATATTAACAGACAGTTCATGTGACTTAATTAAAGAGGAAAGAGAAAGAAATGGAATATTCATGCTTCCAGTAAAAATCATTTATAAAGATGCTGAGTATTTAGATCATCTTACAATTACACCAAAAGAAATATATGAAAGAATAGAAACTGAAATTCCTACTACTTCTTTACCTAGTGCTGATTATATGCATGAAGTTTTTGATAAAATAGAAGCCCAAGGCTATACTCATGTTATTGGTATATTCTTATCAAGCTCATTGTCTGGTACATTCAATGCTGTAAGATTACAAATACAAGAAAGAACTGCTTTTACTTATGAGCTATTTGATAGTGGTATACTTGGATACCCTCTTGGGACAATAGTTCTTAAAGCTCACGAACTTGTACAAGCTGGTAAATCTTTTGAAGAAATAAATAGTCTTTTACCAAAAATCAGAACTAACACTTATGGATTCTACACTGTTGAAACTTTAGAATATTTAAAAAAAGGTGGTAGAATAGGTAAGATTGCTGGAACAATTGGTGAATTACTTAGCTTAAAACCAATAATAACTGTAGATGAAGAAGGTTCTTATGTTACTAAAACTAAAGCTCGTGGAAGAAAACAATCTATAAAAAAATTAAGAGAACTTGCTATGGACTTAGTTGAAGAAGGTAACTGTAAACTTTATATTCTTCATGGTAATTCTCTTGTAGAAGCTGAGGCATTAAAAGAGTCATTTGCCGGTCATCCTAATATAACAGATTTAGATATTCGTGATATTGGACCTGCTATGGGTGTTCATGCTGGTCCTGGAATGATAGCGTTCGCTCTACAAAAAGAATTGTAAAACTTAGGAACGCATTATATGGATACAAAAAAATTAGAGAAAGAATTGTATGATGAATACAAAAGAAAGTTATCTGATTTAAAAAAAGTAGAAAAAGAGAAAGACGCTGTCGGGCAAGTTTTTACTAAAGGACTTCTCCCTATTTATCTGTTATATATATTAAGCCTTGGATCTACTAATGGTAATGATATTGCAAAACAAATTGGTAAAAGGACTAAAGGTCTTTGGATTCCTAGTACAGGTGGAATTTATCCACAACTAAAAAAGCTAGAAAAGCAAGGTCTACTAATAGGACACTGGGATGACCCTGATAAAAAATTCCAAAAAATTTATACACTAACAGAAGCAGGTTTTGAAGAGTTTGAAAGTAAAAAAATGCTTCTACAATCTAAAATTCAAGAAGCACTAAGAGTTTTTACTATCATATATAATGATTTATATTAAGCTACTTAGACACTTCAAAGATTTTCAATAACAATACAATCATTTAATTTTAAGTTTTATCAAACAAACAAAGAAAAGCTATCCTGAGTTATGGGATAGCTTTTTTAATATTATATTTAAACAGAAACCTCTGCCTTAATTGCTGCGTCTGGATTATACCCTTCTAAAACAAAATCTTCTATTTTATATCCAAATATATCTGTATTATCTGTATTTATTTTTAACGTTGGAAGTTCTTTAGGAGTTCTTTCAAGTTGTGTCTTAACTTGTTCTAAGTGATTTTTATATATATGACAATCTCCCACTGAATAAATAAGTTCTTTTGGTTTTAATCCTGTTGCTCTAGCTACCATATGTGTAAGAAGCGCATATGAAGCTATATTAAAAGGTAATCCTAAGAAAACATCATTACTTCTCATGTAAAATTGGCATGATAGTTCATTGCCATTCACATAAAATTGGAAGAATGAATGACATGCTGGTAGTCCACATTTATCAACATCAGCTGGATTATATGCTACTACTAAATGTCTTCTACTAGTTGGATCTTTTTTTATTTGTTCAATTAAATTTTTAATTTGATCAACTTCAAAAGTTTCTATTTCTCCATTATTATCTGTATAGCCTCTAAATCCTCTCCACTGAGCTGAATATATTCTTCCAAGCTCTCCATTTTCATCTGCCCATGCATCCCATATATGAACGTTATTATCTACTAAATACTTTATGTTAGTATCCCCATTTAAAAACCATAAAAGCTCTGCAACTACACCTTTCCAGTATACTCTCTTTGTTGTTAATACAGGGAATCCCTCTTCTAAGTCAAATCTAAGCTGTCTACCAAATACTCCTATTGTACCTGTACCTGTTCTATCATCTCTTACACTTCCATTTTCTAAAACATCTTTGCATAGATCTAAATACTGCTTCATATTTTCTCTCCTTTGTATCTCTCTTATTGCTCTAAAATTATTAAAATTTAATTATACCTAATAATCCTCTATTAGCTACAAATTTTAAATAATTTTTCTTTTTAAACTAATAAAATTATAACATAAGAATAAAAATAATTTAGAATAAAATTAATTTACTTGTTATTTTCTTACAAAAAAAAAGCGAATTGCATCAAATTTTTTAACACAATCCACCATATATTTTTCTACATTCTTGTTACTTTTATATCTTTTCTTGGAACTGTTCTTTTATATTTAACCCTTGGATATCCAATTACCATACAGGCTACTAGTTCTTCATCCTCGTTTATTTGTAGGAATGTTTTTAAAGCAGGATTAAATGCTACTGCTCTCTCTAAGAATCCACTAAAGTATGTACCAAGTCCTAAAGCATCTACCATTAACTCCATTTTAGATGCTGCTAAAGCTCCATCAACAACTCTGTTAGCTTTTACAGCTATTAATAAAGGTGCTTTAAAGAATAATTTATCCTCTCCATTTGGATCTTTTAAAAACTCATTGTACATTTTTTTCCACATGTTTGCATATACAAGAATTCCTTTTGGTGTATTTTTATCATTAATTAAATTATCAGCTGTAGCATTTAATGTTTCTAAAACTAATTTTCTTAATTCTTGTATTTTATCTTTTATTATTACATAAGAAACATCTTGCGCATTACTCCCTGTTTGAGTAAACTTTCCAGCTTCTAAAATTTTCTCTATCTTCTCTTCTTCAACTTCATCTTTTTTAAACAATCTAACACTTCTTCTAAACTTCATAAAGTTCATTAGATTTTCTGAATCTATTTCAAAACTTTCCTTGTTATATTCAAGTACCTCATCCATTGAATAATCTTTTTCATCATCTGAAGAAATAGCTTTAACTGGGCAAATAGCTATACAATGCCCACACTTTATACAAGTCTCGTTTTTTATGTGTGATTTACCATCCACCATCTCAATATCATTAACTATACAATCTTGTGTACATAAAGTACACCCTATACATTTATCTGTATTTACTATCATTACTCCATTCTCCTCCTATGTTATGTCCTAAGTCAGCTTCTAGTATACTCTCAAGCGAAGCTACTTTCCCTTTTAGCATTAGTTAACAACAGATATTTCTAATGCTCCTTGTATACTAAACTAAGAACATTAGAAACATTAACTGTATATTATATTTAATAATTATCAAAATACTTTCTATTAAATATACTCTAATATAATTAAGCCACTTAAAGTATGGTTTAAGTCAAATATTTTTTAACTATATCTTGCTTTAATTTTATTTTTATGTTTTTCTATTATATCATTGCTAGGATTCATACACTCATAAACTCTACTATTTATCTTAACAAAACAATCATCTATTTCTTTATCAGAATCCTTTATTTTTTTATCTAATAATTTAAATAAAATATTTCTTTCTCTATCCCTAACTAAATAAATGTCATCTTCTGCTAAATAACCTTTAAAATCATCCGAAACTATTAATGCTACTATTGATTTAAATTCATAATTATCTATACCTAAATATTTTTTCAAAACACTTATATGTTTTTTATTCTGAGAAGAAGCATTCATATTTTTATAAACCTTTTTATTAGGATAATGACACTTCCAACTTTCTCTAATTTCATCAATACCAATACAAGTTCTATAATCCTTGCATTCAATAACATATATAGTATCTCCTGTTATAATTATATTATCTATTTGCATATAATCATCATTAGAATACGGCACATAAAGATTCCAATAAACTGCAAAATCCAACTTTTCTCTAGCTAACAAATATTCAAGCATCTCACACTCTAATCTATTAGCTAAGCTCATACTGCTTTCCTTATACTTAGTTCGTCTCATATAACTAAGATTTTCAGCTATATTACTATAAGTATTCTTCTTCTTTTGAATAATCTCTGCAACATTATCCTCTATCTCACATTCTTTCTCTATATTAATTTGTGTTACTTTATTCTTTTGTTTAGATAGTTTGTCCTTCTTAAAAAGTTTTTTAAAAGCTTCTACTATTCTCATTCTATCAAACCCAAATATATTAATTTAATTTATTTTATGCTTTTAAAAATTTTTTGCTTATATATATTTGATAATTTCTTTAAGATGCTAGCTTAAATTTTACAGTATATCAATTTGTTATATATAATAAAAAACATTTAAGTATTAAATTTCAATTATTAGAAGAGATTAGTAATAATAAGAAGTTTTTTTATTAACTTATTTCAAATAGAATATAAAAGAAAATATTTAAACTAAATGTTTTTTATATTTACATTTATACAATAATAAAAGGAGAAATTTTCAAATGAGCGATTTAAATAATACGCAATCATTCCCTAAAGGCTTTACTGAAAATAATAATGATGATAACAATAAACCCCCTAAAAAAAATAACACTAAATGGAAAGTTCTAATAGTTTTTCTTATCGTTATATTAATAATAATAGCTGGGGTTATTGGTGGTGGTTACTACTATGTATCACATACCCTTAATCATTTAGATAGAGTTCAAGTAAATCAAAATAACATCGGGATAGATGGTACAACTGACCAGCAACTAAGTCAGTATAAAGGTATAACTAATATAGCCATTTTTGGTATAGATGAGCCTCTAGGAACTCCTGGTAGATCTGATACTATAATGATTGCTACTATAGACACAAATAATAATACACTAAAACTTACATCCATAATGAGAGATTCTTATGTTGATATTCCTGGTTATGGAATGAACAAAATAAATGCTGCTTATGCATTTGGTGGACCTCAACTTGCATTAGCAACTATAAATAAAGACTATAATATGAATATCAGATATTATGTAACACAAGACTTTACGACTTTACCAAAATTAGTAGATGCTTTAGGTGGAGTTACAGAAACTCTTAACAAAATGGATGTTTTTGAAATGAAGCCATGTACTTTAAATCTTAATCAAAGATTACATGAAAACTCCCCTGTAATACAACAACCAGGAACTTATAAGTTAAATGGTATACAAGCCTTATCATATTGTAGAATGAGACACCAAGTTGGTGGAGATTATGCGAGAACTTACAGACAAAGACAAGTAATGGAACAGCTCTATACAAAAATCAAGACTTTACCTATAACTGATTTACCAGGACTAGCAAATGAAATTTTACCAACTATCCAAACAAACCTTACTAATCAAGAAATTATGGATTTAGGCTATAAAATTTTAAAAATGCATGTTCCTAGTATTGCCGAAGGTAGATTGCCTCTTAACTCACAAAGTCATGGTGAGATAATTAGTGGTGAATGGTACCTTGTATTCGATCAAGCACAAGCTACTCAAGAATTACATGATTTTATTTATAATAATAAACAACTACCAAATACTGAATATGACACTTAAAAATAAAAAGATTCAAGGAAATATTTCCTTGAATCTTTTTATTTTCTTAAAACTATGTTCATAGCATACTTAATTAAGTTTCTAAAATCTTTTTGAAGTAAATAAATACAGCCTCCGACAACTGAAATTATCCCTCCTGTTATTATCGCATCTATAAAGAATTCTAATAAAGGATTATAACCTGTTCCTATAAGTAATAAAATGTGTTTTCTTATAAAGTCGGCTATAATGACAGAAACAATAACTGTAACTATAGTTTCTGCAAACTTTATAAAATACTTACCAACATTTATCTTAAAGCCTTCTTTATATACAGTATACGGCTTCCATAATAGAATTATTAAAATATTACTTATTAGAGTTCCTATTAAAACTCCTATAATTCCTACCTCTTGTATTAATATTACTGAAAGAATAAGGTTAACTACCCCTTCTATTATAGGAGCATAAATATCCCAAAATATTCCATAAGCTCCTCTAAATCTATCAACAGTATTTCTCGATATTTGAATATATAAGTTTATTACTAGAACTCCTACTATAGCCATATTGAAAGTAAACCCTTTTCCAATCCAAATATCTATAAAAGGATTTATAATATGGTACATAGTGTATGAAATTATAAGGGCTAAAAAGCTCTCCATCAAATACATTTTTTTAAACATATCATATACACGCTCTTTTGTGCTCTCTGCAACTAAATTACCAACACTAGCACTAAAACTTCCCATAACAGCATTTATAATCGCTACTACACTGCTTATAAGCATAGTATAGTTACCATATACTCCAACATCTCTTAAATTTAAAAATAATGATATTACTATACCATCTGTTTGAAAAACAATAAATGTCGCTATCTTATGCATAAAAACATTTTTTATATCTTTTATAATTTGAGTATTCTCACCTTTGATTTTTTTAATATCTTGTTTTTCCTTAAAATTAACTTCCGGGAAGAGCTTCTCACATTTTTTAGCTAAGTAAAGTAAGTTTCCTAAATTGAATACCACTTCTAATAAAATCCAAACAATATAACTTTGGAACATTACTAGAACTAATATTTGAATACCTATTTTTACAATCTTCGCAACATTTGTACTTATTGTAATTATATATTCTCTTTGATCTGCAATTATAAGAGTTTGTCTATATGAAAATAAATATGTTATAACTGCATTAACTAAGAATAAATAATAATAAATATATACACTTTCAAGTGATTCTTGACCTTTTATAAAGAACTTTAAAAAGAACGAAAGTACTATTCCAAAAATTAATACAAAGAAAGAAATTCTTCTATAATAATGTCTAAACAGAAGCATTATCTCGCCTATTTTTTTATTATCTTTATCTGATAAAGGCTTATATAATGAATATGTTATAGCCATACTTATTCCTAGCTCTGCTATATTTAGAAAACCTAATAGGTTCGCAATAATACTATTAACCCCAAGTAAATCTATACCTAATTCCCTAATAAAGAAACTTCTAGATACAAATCCTAAAAGCATAGATATAATATACATAATAAAATTATACTTTACATTTTTAACCGAATTTTCTACTCTCATATTGCTATTATCCTTTGAACTAATTTAGTTAAGTTTAGACGATTTCCAATATACATGACTTTTAAACCTTTAGTAATTTCATTTGAAAATCCTACTGTAGCTATACCTATTTTAGGATCTTCATCAGTTAAAAATGTTTTATATTTTTTAATATCTAATTGATAGCACCATACCATCATTTCTACATATGTTCGTACTTTAAAGGAAATAATATATTTTTTAAATTCATCTATATCTAAAGTTGCTAACCAATTTAACCATAAATTTCGTTGTTCTGCATACATAATTATTTCTTTTTCTTGAATTTGAGATGATAAAGATTGCTCATTAAATCTATACTTATAATATGTTTTATTTATTTTACAATACTTATCCATTTCAAAAATAAACTGCATATTAAATAAAATATCCTCAAAACACCTAACTAAAGGGAATTTCAAACTTATTCTTTTTATTATTTCACTATCATATATTTTGTTCCACAAATATCCATTAGTCATCCTATTTAAAAAAGTTTTAAATACTTCTTTCCCATCTAAAAATTCTAATGGTTCATCTTCAAAATCAAAATTACACTCTTCTATATTTTTAAATCTTTCATACCCACATTCAACCATTGAACATTGATATTTATCTGCTATTTCAAACATCTCTTTAAACATATTTTTATCAAGAATATCATCACAATCAACAAAACCTATGTATCTTCCACTCGCTACTTTTAAACCAATATTTCTAGCTACTGCAACACCTTCATTTTCTTTATCTATTACTTTAATAAAATCATATCTAGTAGCAAACTCTTGAATAATTTCTAACGAATTATCCACTGATCCATCATTTATAATAATAACTTCTTTTGAATTTATTGTTTGATTTATAACACTATTTAAACACTCAATTAAATATTTTTCAGCATTATAAACAGGCATTATTATGCTTAAATTAATCATTTTTTCGCCTCACCTTAAAATCTACTTTCTTCTCATTTGCATTAATTTAGTTCTTAAAAACATAAAAATATATAATTTATTTAACTTTTCATCTCTAAGCATTTCAAGCATTTTATAATCTTTAGTTGCTAATGTATTTTTATTTAAACTTTTTAATGCTTCCATATAAATATCTTTTTCTCTAATTTTTTTAAACTGTTCAATTTTTTCAGCTTTAGTCAGTGTATTATCTGCTTTGAACTCATTAAATAAAATTCCTATAATTCCCTTTAATAAGTTTTTTTGCATGAATTCTATGTAAATAGAATCATTATTTAAAAGTTTCTTATTTTCTATATAAAGTTTTTGAATATCTTCTATTAATGTCTTTTGATATGTATTTACAATAGATGATAAATTACATCTATAATGTAAATAACTATTTTTTATAAATTCTAATTTATTAGCATAATAAACAGACCTAATAGTAAAATATTGATCTTCTACATTTTCTAACTCTCCTCTAACAGGAAATTTCAAATTATTGTCAATAATAAGACTCCTTTTATAAAGTTTATTCCATGAAAACCCCTCTACTTCACCATCTAATACACCTTCTAAATATTTATCCTTACCAAAAATATTACTAATATTTTTAACATATGATTTATCGAAAACTTCAACAATATGGGGAGCTACAACTAAATCAGCCTCTGTTTCAATAGCTCTATTATAAAGTTTTTCATAAAATTCAAGATCTACCCAATCATCAGAATCTAAAAACGCTATATATTCTCCACTAGCAGCTACAATCCCACCATTTCGTGTAGCTCCAAGCCCTTTATTATCTTGTTTAATATATTGTATCCGATTGTCTATTTTCATATAATCATTAATTATTT
Organism: Sarcina sp.; assembly: GCA_051650825.1. Taxonomy (GTDB): domain Bacteria; phylum Bacillota; class Clostridia; order Clostridiales; family Clostridiaceae; genus Sarcina. Next base: position 37,440 of record JBOFRC010000001.1, read on the forward strand.
TTTCACTATTATCTTTTGATCCATCATTAGTTACTATTATTTCTATATCTTTTAACGTTTGATTTATAACAGAATCTAAGCATGCTTTCAAAAAATTTTCAGCATTATATACAGGTATCAGAATACTTACTTTTATATTTTCCATATTATCCCTCCTATTTATCTTCACTATATATATTTGCTAATATTTTTACATTTTCGAGAAGATCATATCCAGATTTTTTCATTTTTTCTTCAACAAAAATAAAATCTTTCTTAGATACATTTAATCCATTTAAAATTTTAGTAACCCAAATTTCTAAACCTTTATTAATAGGTAAAAAGTTGATTAATCCTGCTTTAATATCCACTTTTTTTGGAATTTGATCTGAAATTACACACACGCATCTTGCCGCCTGTGCTTCTATAACAGCTAAAGGTATTCCTTCAACTTTTGACGGCATAACAAAGACATCACTTTGTTGTAAAATCATATTAACATCATTTCTAATTCCCATAAAATGAACATTTTTTTCTATACCTAGACCTTTAACTTGATCTTTAACTTCAGTTAATAATTCTCCTTCCCCGCATAATATTAGATGCACATTAGGCTCCTTCTTTAATAATTCATTAAAAACCTCTATTAAAAACTTGTGATTTTTAACATCAATAAATCTTCCAACATGAACTATTAACTTAGAATTTTCAGATATATTTAACTCTTTTTTTATTGATTCATTAGTGCAGTTTTTATAATCATCCAAATTTATAGCATTATTTATAACTTTAAAGTCTTTTCCTCTATACATAAACTCACCGGCTTCATAAGAACACGCAAGTTTACATGTAGAATATTTATTAATCATTTTTGATGATAGATAATTATAAATTTTCCTTTGTACAGACTCTTTTACCAATGACTTATTCGAATGAGAATGTGAAACTCTTATTCGAATATTATTTTTTGATGCATATTTTAAAACTACACTATTCATTAAGTTTATATGAGAATGAACCACATCAAATGGTCCATACTGCTTGTTTATATCTGCAAATTCTTTTTCAAAAATGCTTTGTTTTTGAAATTGTGGTGCATTAATTCTTATAATATGACCATCTAAGTTTTCAACTTCATCTTCATAATCATATTTTTTATTTTCATGACATGCAAAATAAAATTCAAATTTATCTCTATCAAACTTTCTATATATATTCATAACCATAGTTTCTGCTCCAGCCCTATTTAAGCCACCTACATACTGTAATACTTTAATTTTTTTCATCATATCCACCCTTTTTTAACTTTGATCTGTATAAAATATAAATTAATATTTTAGGTACTATTATCAAATAAAAAATATTCCTTATTAATAAATACACAGAACCTCTAGTTGACATAATTGCTATACTTAAAAATATAGCTACAAAAGGAACTGTCAATAAAGTTTTTTCTAATTTTTCATTAAGTGAAAATGTAAATTTAGAAAATATAATTCCTAAAATTGGAGTAAATAAAATTCCGAAATATCCAAAGTTATAATAAGTTTCTGCTACTAAGGAATATCCTGGACCGTATGTCATATTAAGAGTATGCATTAACCACTGAGATAAAGCTGCCTCTTTTGTCATTGAAAACCCGAACATCAAAATACTAGGAATAACTGCAACAAACGCTGCTAAATATGATAATCCATATCTAAATGCATATTGAGTAGGTATTAATTCCATTGTTTTTACAAGAGGAAATTGACTGAATCCCATATTTCCTATAAATGTCCAAAACGGATTATAGTTATTTAAATATTGTGAAAAAGTTATATTAGGATTTACCCTATATTTAGATAAAAATGATACAACCATTATTAAAAATATACCTAATATAATTATTACAAGGGTTGCAAATAAATTAACTTTTTTCTTTTTCAAATTATAAAATAAATATATAAATGCTACTATAGCACTTATAGTACCACCTCTAGCACCACTTGCCATAGGTAATAATATACTTACTAAAGCAAATATAACAACTAAATTTTTAAATTTACCTCTATATGAAGAAATAAATAATATTAGCCCTGGTATGAAAAATGATTGTATAGTATTGATAATATTACTAACGCCACTTTTTGTACCTCCATCATATATTGCTGTATAGCCTTGTGAATGAGAAAGAACAATCATATGAATACTACTTGAAAAATATCCATATGCTGAAATTAACATTAAAATAAATCCTATATACATCATTGATTTTCTGTATACTTCATAATTAATTTCTTTAGCTTTTTTAGTTGATCCGATTTTTGTTCTATATGAATAGAAAATCATCTTACCAAAATAAAAGAATAATATAAAAAAGCATAGATATATTTGCGACTTTAACTTATATTCATTAGAGTATGATAAATACATCCAATAATATTTTGTATTGACCTCAAATAATACATTATTACAAAAATACAAAATAGCTTGCCCAGCCCAAAATATAATTGATATTCCTAAAAATAAATTTAGTGCCGATATAAACTTTTTATCTAAAATTGTATTTTCAATTATTACAAAAATAAATACAAGAATCGTAATAAAAATCCATAAATTAATAACTTTTGTATCTATTTGTGAGTTTATTGTGTAAAATAAAGTTGTTAATAAACCTATTAAAATTATTAGTGGCCTAAGTAAGAAATTTCTTTTAATTAAATACATTAAATTCCTCCTGATTCAATTAAAACATTTATAAAATTATAAATTTCATAACTTTTATTTATAAAATTTTTTTATTTTTCTTTTGCAATTTTCTATATAATACATTTTTTTCAAAACTTTCTTATTACATATTAAATTTTCATTGATATTTTTAATATTTTTTTCTTGATAAATATACATTTTAGAAGCTACATTATTAATTGCTTCATTAATATAATCATCTTTAAATCCATAAGTTTTAAGCTTTTCTTTTAAATTACTCAAATATATTTCTTTCTCTTTTACTGAATACTTAAATGCATCCATATTTTGAATCATACAAACTTCAAAATGCATATTTAGCTCTTCTTCTGTATAAGAAATTCCTAACATGTCAAAATAATCTCTATATATAGTTGTAAAAACTTTTCGGCGTGCATCTATATCCTTATTAGCTTTTCTAGTTACACTAGTTTTGACAATTCTATAATTTAATAATGGTTCATTTAAATTGCTTACTTTGCCTCGTAACATCATGTTATTCCATAATCCATAATCTTCTGCATGCTTATAACGCTCATCATAAGTTAAATTATATTGTTCTATAATTGATTTTCTAAACATAACTGTAGGATGATAGAATGTCGATTCAAAAATTGCTTTTACTTTTATAAACTCATAATCAGGTATCGCTTTCACAAGTTTTTTTATCAAGGGAATACCTTCAAATATACATTCAATACTACTTCCAACTAAATTAACATCTATATTTTCATCTAAAAATTCTACTTGTTTCTCTAATCTATTAGGCATAGAAATATCATCTGCATCCATTCTAGCTATATATTCACCTTGTGATTCTTTCACACCTCGATTCAAAGAGTATATAAGTCCTTTATTTCCACTATTATCTAAAATTTTAATTCGTTCATCAGAATAACTTTTTAAAATGTCTAAACTTTGATCTGTTGAACCATCATTAATAATTAAAAATTCAAAATTTTTAAAAGTCTGATTTAAAATACTTTCTATAGCTTCTTTTAAAAATTTTTCGCCATTAAATACTGACATTACAATACTGACTTTTATTGCCATTATTTTCTCCTATCGATTAATTATATACTTTCATTAGTTCATCATTAACATTACTTAATTCATACTTATTAAATATTTTTTTAGATATTTCACTAGCATGATTATAAAACTCATCACTACATGTAGAAAGTTTTACTATTAAATCTTCTAATGCTTTATTATCATTAATATCAAAAAGATAACCATTTTCTCCATCTTGAACTAATTCATTATTTCCTCTTATATTAGTTGATAGAATAGTTTTTCCAACTGCAAGTGCTTCAAGTAAATTTTTAGGCAATCCCTCTCTATGTGATAAGGAAAGAACAACATCACTAGCATTTATCAATTCATTAACATCTCTTCTAAAACCTAAAACATGACAATTGCCTAAATGATGTTCTTCTACAAAGTGTTTATTTTTTTCAAAATCTACTCCATCACCAATAAATACAAACTCTGCGTTATTAACAAAAGTATTTATTTCATCAACTAATTCTAAAAGCATTTCCTGATTTTTATTTTTATTATGTTCGCCAACCACAATAAAAACTCTATCTTCTTCTTTAATACCCAACTCTTTTCGTTTTTCTACTTTTTCATTTTCATTTAATTCTGAGAACTCTTTACTACTAACACCTACACCATTAATCCATCTGACATCATTACATTTAAATGTTTTAGCAACTTCAAAATCTTCTTTATTGATAGTAATAAGTGTATCTGTAAACCTTGCAAAAAACTTTTCTATATTTCCAAACAAAAGCCATGATAACTTAGAACTCCCTTTATAAAAATGGAATCCATGTGCTGTATATATCATTTTAACGTTTGGAAAAGAAATTTTTAACATTCTCGTAAACATTGCTGCTACAGGAGAATGGACATGTATAATATCATATCTATTTGCTTTTTGCATTTTATATAAAGTCCTAAAAGCTTTTAAATTTTTAAAAGACCAAGGATTTCTCATGAATGAAACTTCAAAAAACTCAACATCTTTTTTAAATTTATCCTTTTTTAGAGGATGCCCTTCTATTACATTACATGCACAAGAAACATCATATCCTTTTTCTAACAACATATTCATATGAGGAATAAAAAAGGCATTAACCATTCTACTTGTATTTGTAACATACAAAACTTTTTTCATCTGTATCTCCTTATATCTCGACTTCTAAGCTACTATCCCATCTCTCAATAAAACTTTAAGTGCTGTGGTAATTATTATTTTAACATCATACCAAAATGTTGCATTTCTAACATAAGTGACATCATAATCTACTTTTTCTTCAAGAGTTACAAAATCTCTTCCATTTATTTGTGCTAATCCTGTTATACCAGGTAAGACTGCATCTGCACCATATTCATGGCGTAAATCAAGAAGCTCTTCTTCTTCTAACATTATAGGTCTTGGTCCTACTATACTAATTTCACCTTTTATAACATTGAAAAATTGTGGTAATTCATCTAAACTTGTTCTTCTTAAAAATTTCCCAACAGTTGTTATATAAGAATTTGCATTTTGCAAATCATTTGTAGCAACATTAGGAGCATCAATTTTCATAGTTCTAAATTTATAAATATAAAAGGGCTCATTATACAATCCTGCTCTTTTTTGTTTAAATAAAATAGGACCTTTTGAATTTAATTTTATAGCAACTGCTATTCCTAAAAATAAAAACCAAAATAAACAAATTACTAAAAATGAGATTACTAAATCAAAAAATCTTTTTAAAAATTTATAAATATGTCTAGCACTATAATTTTCTTTTACGTCATCTTCTCTAAGCATAAAAACCCCTCCTATATAAATATTTAAAATTCTCTAAACATTTATCAAAAATTTTTATACACTCTATTGTCTAAAATATACTTTCCTAATTTTCAATTTTAAAAAATACCAAATATTTTTTTCTTTATATTATTTCCTGTAAAATAAACATCTTCATTTAAAAGAAGTTTATCTGAATTTTTGATCGTTTTATCAAAAAAATTTGGTTCAATAGTTTCTATTTCTTTTTTATGCTCTAAAACATTAGTGCCTCTACGTCCTGTATTATGAGCATCTGACCCTATAAAACTATAAATTCTATTTTTAAGTAGTATCTTAGCCAATTTTTTAGAATCACTGCCTAATGATCCTGTAATACTACCTGCATTCATTTGGAATAAACACCCAATTTCTATAAAATCATTTATTTTTTCTGGATTTTTTTGAAAATCTTTATATCTTTCAGGATGAGCTATAATAGGAACTACACCTCTTATCTTTAATTCATATAATATATCTAAAATTTCATTTAATTCATAATCAAAGCTACTCAAATTAAATTCAATTAACATATATTTCGAATTATTTATAGTTCCTATTACCCCATTTTTAAAATCCTCTAATATAGAAGGAGTAAAATAGACTTCTTGTCCACAAAAAAGTTCAATATTAATACCATTATCTTTACTAAGATCCTTTAAATAAATTAACTTCTGCTTTACTTCATTTAAAGGTACCATATACTTTCCTTTAAAATAATGTGGTGTTAATACTATTTTTTTAGTTCCTGATTTTTCTGCTATTTTAAGCATCTCTAAAGTCATTTCTTCAGTTTTTGATCCGTCATCTATTTCAGGTATTATATGAGTATGCAAATCTATCATAAAACGCCTCCTTCTGCATTACTTCTTAATTATTTTTATTTTTTTCGTTTTTGTTTATTTCCTTCTTCACCATAATAATAATAGTATTCATCTTGTGTATTTTCTACTTGAGTTAATACTGATCCTATTATATTCGCTTTCACCTTATCTAATTGTTTCTTTGCTTCTACTATTGCCTCTTTCTTAGTTTTTCCTGACTTAACAACAAGAACTACACCATCAACATTTGCTGCTAATATTTGAGCATCAGTAACAGCTAATATTGGAGGAGCATCAATAATTATATAATCATAAATTTCTTTTAAAGCTTTTAAAAAGTTAATCATTCTTTTTGACCCTAAAAGTTCTGAAGGATTTGGAGGGATTTTTCCAGCTGTAATAACATCAATTCTCTCTTTAAAAGATTGAATACAATCTTCAGCCTTCTTTATCCCTAAGATAATCTCTGATAATCCTGCTTCATTACTTATAAGCATTTTTTTATGGATACTCGGTCTTCTTAAGTCACAATCTATAATTATAGTCCTTTTTCCATATTCACTAAAAGCAAGTCCTAAATTTCCAGTTGTAGTTGATTTTCCTTCTGCTGGTTGAGAGCTTGTAACTACTATAGTTTGTATTTTCTTGTCATATGATGAATATTCTATATTTGTTCTTAAAATTCTATATGCCTCTGCCGCAATAGATTTTGGATCTCTTTCTAGTACAAACATTTATCTTCTCCCTCTCTCTTCTACGTACGGAATTTTTCCTATTACAGGAATATCTTCTAATAATCTTTCCAAATCATCTTTAGACTTCACAGTATTATCAAAGTAATCCATTATTAATACTACTGCTATAGCAACTATAATCCCTATAATAAATCCAATTATAGTATTTAAAGTTTTATTCGGACTTACAGGTTTTATCGGAGCCTGTGCAGCTTCTATAATATGAATACTTCCATTAGGTATTAATAGTTTTGAATTAGTCATAAATACGTTAGTAACAGAATTTATTATCGGTACTAATTCATCTTTATTAGTTGTCTTATAAGTTATTGTTAAAATTTGTGTATCATTGCTAGGTACTACGGATAAGCCACTCATTACAGAATTAACACTTCCTGCACTTCCAGATATATTTATTTTTTCTAAAGCTTGTTTTACGTAATCTTTAGTAGTAGCTATTTGTGCATAAGTTTTCATAAGATTTTGATACATATTTACTTCACTTGAATCGTACCCAATTTGTCCATGTTGTTGAACTGTATTTTGTTTACCTATAAACAATTTTATACTAGTTTCGTATTTTGGTTTTAAAATAAAAGTACTAATAAGTGCTGCACCTACTGTAAATATAACCACTATTGAAGCTAATATTTTCCATTGTCTTTTAATAAGTGAAAAAATATCTTCTATGTTTATAATATCCTTTGCCATTTCGCCTCCATAATATAAAAAAGTAATATTTGTTAAATAAATCTTAACGATAAATTCACTATTTTAGTTTATCATATATTTTATTTGTAAATTATTAATATATATTTTTTTATGAATTTACATATCTATAGAGCATAATTCGTAATAATTATTTATTGAATATTAAATTTTCTTTTCAATTCATTATTATAATCTTACATACACTCTTATTTTTTATAAATTTACATTAAAATAGTATTTTTGCATATAATAGAAAATATAGAATAATACTTACAAGTAATTTATTATTTTCAAATAAAAAAAAGCTATCGAAAGTTTTTACTACTTCGATAGCTTTTTCATATTAATATAATGCTGAAAATACGCTTGAATAAAGTGGATTTTGTGCAATATATTCTTCTGCAACTCCATTTTCTAAAGCTTCTGTTAAATCAAGATTTACAGGAAGCTCTGCAAGAAGTGGAATTCCTAAGTATTCAGCATGTTCTTCTGAAGATTTTTTACTGAATATTTTCATTTTTCTTCCACACTCACATTCAATGTAAGCCATATTCTCTACAACACCTCTAACTCTAACTCTTGTTTTTGCAGCCATATTAATAAGCTTCTTAACAATCATAGAAACCATATCTTGTGGTGTTGAAACTATTATCAATTCTCTTACAGGATAGCTTTGCATAACTGTTAAAGCAACATCTCCTGTACCTGGTGGCATATCAATTAAAAGAAAATCTAATTCACCCCAGTTTGTTTGCATATATAATTGGTTTAATATGTTAGAAACTATAGGTCCTCTCCATACTAAAGCCTCATCTTCTTCTTTATTCACAAGATTCATAGAAATAACTTTAATTCCTGTCTTTGTAACAACAGGTTCAAACTTAAAGTTTGAGTTATCATCTACAGGTGTCATTTCTGCTCTTTGATCATGTATACCAAATATTCTTGGCATTGATGGTCCTGTAATATCAGCATCTAAAACTCCAACCTTATAACCTTGTGCTCTTAAAGTAGTAGCAAGTATTCCTGTTACAGTTGATTTCCCAACTCCACCTTTTCCACTAACTACTCCTATTATTTTTTTAACCTTACCATATCTTGGTGTAGATTTCATAATAATTTGTGATGCATTTGCACCTTTCTTTTGTTCCATAAAACTTTCCTCCATTAACTATTAACTATTCCATGACTGTGGCATAGAATCATACGAAACAATATCCCATGACCCATCATAAGTTCCCTGTACGTAATATGTTTTTTCGGAGTTATTCAGCTTATCATTTATAGTAATGACAGTCTTGAAAGTTGTAGAAGTAAATCCATAGCACTGCACATTGACTATAATATTAAACTTGCTTCTATCATGATTCATAAAACTTATTCCAGGAACTATTTCCTGTGCTTCACTTAAGAAGTTTTGCATATCTGTAGATAATAAGAACTTAGTACATAAATAATCATCAAGAACATTTACTGCTACCTTAGGATTATTTTGTGTAAGCTGAGCTTTATCTTGTTTTAAAACCTCTAAAATTGAACCATAATAAATGCTAGTAAAATCTCTAGGCTTTTGTATGAATGATAAATTTTGAATAATTTGATTATCTAATCGCTTAGATAAATGGAATACCTGATTATTATCATAGAAGTTACCAGTACTTCCTGATGTCTGTCCTGCTATATAGTCATATGTAGAAACCTTACTTCCTTCATATATCTGAACAATATAATCAGGCTGTAGTTTACTTTTATCACTAGCTGAAACTGGCTTTCCACTTGATAAAACACTGTATACATCATTTATAGCGCTAGGCTCATTTACGATTATTTTAAATCCTGGATCTCTAGTACTTTGCATTGAAACCTCTGTAACCATTCCACTCTTAAAATAATTAAAATAGTTATTTTTCAAACCAAGTCTAACTGCTAAATCATTAAACATAGATGCTCCATTCATCAAGAATCCTGCAACCACTGCAATGATAGCAATAATTATAACACTTATTGTTATCTTTTTAATATTCACTTTTCCTATTTCTCCCTTTAAATCTATGTCTATTGTATATAATTACACCAGCTATTAGCATAAATATTGAAATAAACTGAGATGTACTAAGTGCTCCAACGCTTCCTCTTGGATCATTTCTTAAAAACTCTACCAAGAATCTCCCTATACTGTATATTATCATATACATACATAAAGTATCCCCTGACTTCTTTTCCTTATTCTTTGAATACCAAATTAGAAAAGCAGCTAAAAGAAAATCAAATATAGCACAGTATATTTGTGTTGGATGCAGATGAACTCCTGCTGGTGCAAGTCCTCCACTTGGAAAAACTAAATATAAAGGTCCATCTGTAACTCCACCATAGCAACATCCTGCTAAAAAGCAGCCTATTCTTCCGAATCCTTGTGCAAGTGCAAGTCCTGGAACTACCATATCAAATACTTCTAACGAATTCCACTTTTTATACTTACAGTATAACAATACACCTAAAATACCAAATATTATAGCACCATAAATGACAAAACCGTAACCAAATTCTTTAAATATACTCAAAGGATCCTGCATTACACTTTTAAAGTCAGTTATTATATATAAAACTTTTCCTCCTAATATACCCATAAGAACTGTAATAATTACTAAATTGAAAATATGATCCTCATTGTAGCCTCTTTTTTTAGCATTTCTATTAAGTAGAAATACTGCACATATAATACCTATAGCTATTAAAAACCCATAACCATAAATACTAAATCCCCCAAAATTTAATAAAACTGGTTTCATATATCCCCCTACCTTCTTATGTTTTTTTTCACCATTATAGTAATAAAGAGAAGCTTATAGCTTCTCTTTTCATACACTTAAATTATAATACTTATACAAATGTAAAGCAATGCCTATTTAGCTTTCTTAAAACTCTCTAAAACAAGCTTGTACACAGTTTCGTAATTTTCTCTATACTTGTCTGCACCTGAAGAGAAAACTATCTTAAGCCTTAATTCATCCCCTAAAGGAAAATAATAAGCCTGTGTTAAATAATCTCTACCAACAGAAGTTTTTTCATTATACTTAAGTTTTTTAACATTTACTCCATTAATCTTTTCATCAAAAAGTTTTATATTGTTAACTTTTTCAGCCTCAAAACTTTTCTTATCAATATCAATAAGTTCCTCAACACTTGTTTTAGTATTTAATATTTGCACATAACCTACTACTCCCATCTCTTCACTTACAAAATTATTATTATAAACTATGTAATCTTCTGGAGAAATAATTTTAGACTTCCAGTTATCAGGAAGATTGTAAACTATATTGCCATCTAATGCACTGTACTCTATCATGTCCTGTATATTATTATTTACCAAGGCAACCTTTTGAATATTACTTTCAAAAAACTGTTGCATTACAACCATAGTTCCCATTAAGAAAACTAAAACACTAGTAACAAAAAATTGTTTTTTATTCATATAATACCTCACCTATATTCACATAATATCTCTTACCCTACTCCTAAAATATATTTATTTTTACTTATAAATATGCTTAATTATTTCAAATTGTGAATATAGAAAAAATAAAAAGGAGTTTATTAACATAAACTCCTTAGCTACCCTATTTCATAGGAACAACTACCATACTATTTCTAAAATCATAGAACATCAACCAGCAACCTTTTTCACCAGTTTTATCACTATCAACAAATGTAACAAAACCAGTTTTTCCTGAGTAAGGTTGGTCAACTTTCTCTTTAGTCCCTTTAATTCCATAAACTAAATATTTAATTTTGCCCTTGTCATCATGTTTAAGTCCAACCATGAAATAACCACACTTAATAATATAAGGATAATAGTTAAGCATAGGATAATATAAGGTTGTGTACTTATTATAATTACAAATATTACACATTTCTTCAAAACAACTTACAGGAACCTTATACCATTTTACATTTTTAATTTCATCGGTAACACTAACCTCTTCAAGTCCAGCAACAATATTACTAAAGAACTCGCCCATAGCCCCTTTAAATTCAGGCTCTTTTTCCTTAGTCCCTCTAACTAGGTCTATATTTTCCTCATACTTATCAAAAGCTTCTCTGTCTTTACAGCCACAATCTTTTTCTTTAGGTGTAGTAGTCTTATCTTCTTTTTTCTCTATAGACTTATTAGTATCTTCTTGCTTGTCCTTATTTTTATCCTTATCATCATCATATTTCTTTTTAGTTTTATCATCATCTTTAACATATGACTTTTTCTCTGGTTTAGAATCTTTTGAAGAATGAACTTTAGAATACTCTTTCCAGTTATTTGAAGGCTGCTCTCCATTTAGGAAACCACACATAAGATAAACCATCTGGCCTCCAACTTCTTTATAAATAGCAGCTCCAACTACTTTCTCATAATCAAAACCTGTTTTTCCTATGTCTTTAGAGTCATACTCATGACTACTTTCAACCTTTCCTTGTTCTGTTATGTTCATACTTCCAAGCTCTATAAGTACTTTAGCATCTTTCTTATTGCAGATAAGCATCATATGGCAATTGCCATAATCATTCTTAAGATTTTGTGCATAAAATGCTATTTTGCAATTATCCCCTTTAACCTCTATTTTGGCATATCCTGATAAAGGCTTATCCTTAGATACTGAATGACCTCTTTCGTCTTCTTGTAAAATTATAAAACTTCTATATAACTTACTATGTGCCAATCTCTTAATCCTCCGATTTGAATTATTCATTATATTATATGATTATATGCATCTATTTAAGAATATGTTTTTAAAATATTACACTATAACCATCTTTTTTTATAAATATATTAGGAGGATTTTATATTTAGAACAAATAATTATAAATTGTTAAGTAAATATTTTTACGTATAAAAATAGACCTCTTAAACAAAGCTAAGACTTCATCTAAATTAGGTCTAAAATTATTTAAATTTAATTATTCTACTATTCCTTAATTTTAGAATAATTAATAACGCTATATAAAAGATAAAAGAGGCAAAGTGAACCTTACTTTAC
>JBOFRC010000002.1:0-7455 GCA_051650825.1 Sarcina sp.
AAAGGAGAGTTATAAACATGGGAGAAGGAAAATCAGGATTAGCAGGTGGAATTGCGGTAATAGTAACTGCAGCAATTATAGCAGGAGGATTTGCACTAACAAAAACAGTTGATTCACATAGTGCTAATAGATCAAGTTCATCAGTAACACAATCACAAAATCAAACACAAGGATTCACAATTACAGATAGTACAGGACAAGTGGTTACTTTCAAACAAGCACCTCAAAGAATTGTTTGTTTAGATGCTGATGCATATAACTTAATAAATATGCTTGGTGGAAGCAGTAAAGTTGTTGGGGTTTCTAAAATGATGTCTCAAACTACTCCAAGTGCAAAAGGGAAAGCAATAGCTGGTACATGGCAAGATCCAAATGTAACAGAAATACTTTCATTAAAAGCTGATGTTGTATTTGCTTATGCTCAATACACAAATGCTAAAGCAGTTAAAGAATTACAAGCAGCAGGAATCCCAGTTGTTTATGTAAATGGAGATAACATAGCTACACTTAAAAATGACGTTACAGCTGTTGGTAAAATAGTTGGAAATGAAAAACAAGCAACTAAGTTCAATGATTTTGCAACAAAATACTTAAACTTAGTACAAGATAGAATAGCTAAGGTTCCAACAAACAAAAGAGTTAACGCTTATATAGAAGAATATGAAACTGACCAAACAGCAGGAAAAGGTAGTGCTTCAGAAGCATTCTTACAAGCAGCAGGAATAAACAATATAGCTCTTAACAAAGGTCAATTTGCTACAGTTGATGCATCATGGATATTATCACAAAATCCAGATATGGTTATTAAAATCGAAGCAGATGGAATGGGAGTTTTAGGTCAAGGTGTTACAAGCACAGCTAAAGCAGAAACAGCTTACAACAGCTTAGTTGGAAGAAGTGGTTGGAGTGATTTAAGTGCTGTTAAGAATGGTAATGTTCACTTAATGGATAGTAACTTAGTTCTTTCAGATACAGATGTTATTCCAGGTATTTTATATGCAGCTAAATGGGCATACCCAGACCAATTTAAAGATATAAACCCAGCACATGTTCAACAAGAAATGCAAAAAGAGTTCTTTGGCGGAGCACAACAAGGAACTTACGTATATAGTGGAACAACAAGCAACTCAAACAAATAATATAAAAGAACTTTATAAAAAGAAAGTAAAAAGAAACATAATAATACTTGCTGCATTATTTGTAGCAACAGTAGTATTTTGTATAATATCTTTATCAATAGGAGGTGCTAATACTGGCTTTAAGTCGGTATTAGCACTAATTAATAATGGGTTTGGAGGACATGCGAATCTTAGTCCCTTAAGTAGAGTAGTATTAGAACAATTAAGACTTCCAAGAATAATAATGGCAGTTCTAGTAGGGATAGCACTTTCTAATTCAGGATTATTAATGCAAGCTATTTTTCAAAATAACTTAGTAAGTCCATATACACTTGGAATTTCAAGTGGAGCAGGATTTGGAGCTGCATTATCAATAATTTTAGGGCTACAGTTTACCTTTTTAGGACAGGCAGCCTTACCTATTACAGCATTTGTTTTTGCTATTATAACAATTATGGTAGTTTATTTAATTTCTATCATGACAAAATCAGCGGGAAAAAATATTGTTTTAATAGGTGTTGCTATAAGTTATTTATTTTCAGCACTATTATACTTTTTACAATATACTAGTAACTCAAAAGCTCTTGCAAGTATAGTTTATTGGATGATGGGTTCTATAGCTAATACTAGTTGGACAGCAGTTATTATTTTATTAGTTGTTGATATTTTAGGATTAATAGTTATGATGTGTTTTGCATGGAATTTAAATATAGTATCATATGGAAAAGATACAGCTATAAGTTTTGGTGTTAATTTTGAGCTTGTTAAATTTGTTTCAATTATAATTGCAACAATTTTAACTGCAACAGCAGTAGCTTTTACAGGGATTATTGGCTTTGTTGGTCTTATAGCACCACAAATTACAAGAATGTTTGTAAGTAGCGATTATAGAATAGCAATACCAGGATCTACTTTAGTTGGAGCTTTACTTGTTGTTGTTTCTGATATGATAGCTAGAACAGTTATGTACCCTGTTGATTTACCTATTGGTATTATAACTTCCTTTGTTGGAGTTCCTTTCTTTTTATATTTAATTATGAGAAAGAAACGTTAGAGTTAGCAATCCTTAATAAAGGAGAGATGGATTTTGTTAGAATTAAAAAATATTTCTTTTTCATACGGGAAAAAACAGATATTAAAAAATGTTGAATTTAGTGCAAATAAGGGTGAGTTTGTTAGTATCATTGGGCCTAATGGTTCAGGAAAAACAACTCTTTTAAAATGTATAAATAAAATTAATAACCCAAGTGAGGGAGAAATTATAATTGATGGTGAAGATGTTTTAAAAATTAGGCTTGAAAAAATAGCTAAGAAAGTTGCATATGTACCTCAAATGTTAAATGAAAGTTATGAGGTTAATGTAACGGATATTATAATGTTAGGAAGAAAACCATATATAACTTGGAGTGTAAGAGATGAAGATATGGATATAGTAACTAATATTATGAATGAAATGGATATACTTCATCTAGCAGATAAAAACTTTAGTGAGTTATCTGGTGGTCAAAAACAAAAAGTCTTAATAGCTAGAGCTTTAGTACAAGAAACACCTGTATACATATTAGATGAACCTATAAGTTTTTTAGATATAAAAAATCAATTAGAGGTTTTAGGGAAGGCAAAGAGATTTGCAAAAGATGGTGGTAAAACAGTAGTTGTTGTTTTACATGATTTAAATATGGCAATGGCATATTCAGATAAAATTTTGCTTATGAAATCAGGTGAAAAGATTTCATATGGAACGCCAAAAGAGGTTTTAACTAAAGAAAATATAAAAAATGTTTATGGGATTGATGTTGAGATATATAATAATAATATCATTCCAAAAATAGAATATTAAATACATAGGAGTTTATATTATTTATTTTTTGTAAGTAATATAAACTTCTTGTATTTTGAAAGGAGAATTTTTTTGTTAAGTTTATACAAATATCTTAAGAAATATTGGGGTGTAATAATAATTATCTTGGTATTTTTATCTCTTCGGACATTTTCTAATTTATATATTCCAACATTGATGGGAGATATCATAGATAAAGGTGTTTTAAAGGGCGATATGTCATATGTTTTTAAAACTGGTGTATTAATGATAGGTGTGACACTCCTCAGTATGTTGTTTATGATGACAGGTACGTTTCTGATTTCAAGAGTAGGAATGGGATTTGGGAGAGACATTAGAAAAATGATGTTTACGAAGGTTGAAAGTTTTTCTGAATATGAGATGGGTACGTTTGGTGTAGGAACATTGATTACTAGAAGTACAAATGATGTAAATAATGTGCAAGCAGTTACAATGAGTATGTTTAGGATGATAGTAACAGGTCCTTTAACTTTAATTGGTGGGATTATAATGGCAGTTTATAAGGCGCCAAGCCTTGCGTGGATATTGGCATTTACAGTGCCAATATTAGTATTTATAGTTTTTTACATAGGGATTAAAAGTTCAAGATTATATACGATTATGCAAAAGCAGACTGATAAAATGAATATTTTAATAAGAGAAAAACTTGATGGTATTAAGGTAATAAGAGCTTTTAATAGAGAAAGTTTTCAAAATAAAAAGTTTGCAAATGCAAATGAAGATTTAACTACGACAGTTATTCAAGTAAATATGCTTAGCGCTATAATGGCTCCTGTAATGATGCTTGTACTAAATATTACAACTATAGTGATAGTTTTTATTGGTGCTTTTGAGGTTAGTTATGGTGGGATTGAGCTAGGTAATTTAATGGCTGTTATACAATATGTTATGCAAATAATGTTTTCATTTGTCATGCTATCTATATTCTTTATGATGATACCAAAGGCACAGGCATCAGCTAAAAGAATAAATGAAGTTTTAGAGATAAAAGTGAAGATGGAAGAGGTAGAAAAGTTAAAAGAAATTAATCAAATTAAAGAAATTGAGTTAGAAAATGTTTCGTTTAAATATGAAAGTGCTCAAAGTAAAATTTTAAAAGATATTAGTTTAGAGATTAAAAAAGGAGAAACTGTAGCAATAATAGGTGGGACAGGTTCAGGGAAAACTACGTTAGTTTCTTTATTTTCTAGATTTTTTGATTCTACAGATGGCAGCGTAAAAATAAATGGTATGGATATAAAAAAACTTACTAAATTTAGTTTAAGAGAGCGAATTTCATTAGTTTCACAAAAATCTGTTATTTTTACTGGAAGTATTAAAGAAAATATAGCTTATGGTAACAAGTGTTATACAGAGGAAGAGTTAAATCAGGTTATAGAAATAGCAAATTTATCTAAGTTTATTACTGAGAAAGAGGGAGGAGATTTTCTTCTATCACAAGGCGGGAAAAATATATCTGGAGGTCAAGCACAGCGAATTAATATTGCGAGGGCACTTTTAAAGAAAGCCGATGTTTATATTTTTGATGATAGTTTTTCAGCATTAGATTTTAAAACTGAATCTAAGATAAGGAAGGCAATAAAAGATAGGGTTGTGAATTCAACTTGTATTTTTATAACTCAAAGAATTAATAGTGCAAAAGATGCAGATAAAATAATAATTTTAGATAATGGAAATCTTGTGGGGATAGGCACACATAAAGAGCTTATAAAAGAAAATTCCATTTATAAAGAAATTGCTAAATCCCAATTGAGTTTGGAGGAAGTTTAGTTATGAATAATAAAGTTTTTAGGAGATTAGTAAGTTATATATTAGATTATAAAATAAGGGTTATAAGTATTTTTATAATGGCAGGGCTTGCAGGGCTTTTTTCTGTGTTAGGACCTAGAATACTAGGACTTGCAATTACTAGTATTGCAAATTCTTTGTATGAGGGAGTTAAAACTAAAAATCATATAATTATAAATTATAAATATTTAATTTATGTTTTAGGAATATTAGCAGTTATATATGTGTTAAGCTCAGTTTTTTCATATTGTCAAAAAGCTTTAATGGTTGGAGTTGCACAAAAAGCAATTAAAAAACTTAGAAATGAAGTTGATGAAAAATTAGATAAACTACCATTAAATTATTTTGATAAGAAAACAAAGGGAGATATTTTAAGTAGGATAATTAATGATTTAAATTTAATAGCTACAACTTTACAGCAAACGTTAAATCAAATGATAAGAGCTGTTGTTACATTAGTTGCAGTTGTTATTATGATGTTTAGTATAAATGTATGGTTAGCTATAGCTTGTATGATAGTGCTACCTTGTGGAATATTGATAACTAAACCTATGATGAAAAGGTCTAAGAAGTTTTTTCGAGATCAGCAAAAAGAACTTGGGAATATAAATGGTCACATAGAAGAATTTTATACATATCACAAGGAAATTAAGTCTTTTAATATGGAAACTGAAGTGCTAGAAAAGTTTAATGAAATTAATGATAATTATTATAAAGCAGGATGGAAATCACAGTTTATTTCAGGGCTTATTATGCCTGTAACTAATTTTATAAATAATCTAGGATATATAGTTGTTTCTGTTTTAGGTGGATATTTTATATATAATGGGAGTCTTACTATAGGTAATATGCAAGCGTTTCTTAGATATATAAGAATTTTTACAGAGCCTATAAATCAAGTTGCCAATATAATGAATGTAATACAATCAACAATAGCTGCTGGGGAGAGAGTCTTTGAAATACTTGATGAAAATGAGATACAAGATGTTATAAAAAGTGAAGTGGAGTTTAGTGGAAATATAAGTTTTAGGAATGTAAGTTTCTCTTATGGTGATAAAAAGGTTATAAATGATTTATCACTTGAAGTTAAAGCTGGAGAAACTATAGCTATAGTAGGAGCTACAGGTTCAGGGAAAACTACTTTAATAAATTTACTGATGAAATTCTATGATATCACAAGTGGTGATATATTGTTTGACGATGTAAGTATAAAAAAGATTAATAGTGAGATTTTAAGAGAAAATATTGGTATGGTTTTACAAAATACTTGGTTATTTAATGGGAGTATAAAAGAAAATATTTCTTTTAGTAAAATAGAAGTAGAAAATAAAGAAATTGTAGAGGCAGCGAAACTAGCTAATGCAGACCATTTTATAAAAACTTTTATTGATGGATATGAAACAAAGATTAATGAAGAGGGAAGTAATATTTCACAAGGTCAAAAACAGTTGCTAACTATAGCTAGAGTCCTTTTAAGGAATTCTAAAATAATGATTTTAGATGAGGCTACAAGTAATGTTGATACAAGAACTGAGGTTTTAATACAACAAGCTATGCAAGAAGTTATGAAAGGAAAAACTAGTTTTGTAATAGCACATAGATTATCTACTATTTATGGTGCTGATAAAATTATTGTTATGGATAATGGAAAAATTGTTGAGTTTGGTAATCATAATGACTTAATTAAAAGACAAGGAAGATATTATGAGTTATTAAAATCACAATACTAATATAAAATTTTAATTTTACCCTGATTAGTTTGTACTAATTGGGGTATGCTATATTTAAAATACTTTTTAATTATAAATTTTGAAATTATATTTTCATAATTGTCTAAAGTTTTCATATAGAATTTTAATTTGTATTTACAGTTAAAATCCATAATTTAACTATAAAGAGGTTTAATGTATTTCTAAAAATATATAAGAAATAGCTTATTAATCACTGAATGGTAATAAAAAAGCAATAAAGTTAATACTTTTTAATTAAATGTTGTAAAATGCCTATATTTTAGATGTGAAATGTGAAAACTGTTTTGGGAAAAAATATATTTAATTTACTAGTAATGAACTAAAATATTATTAAAATTTATATAAAATATGAATTTTTTGTTTCATAGATTGATAAAATATCTAATGATAGTAAAAAAAATTTAATTAAGGAATTCAAATATCATGCCAAAAAACTTGTTATAAAAAAATTTCAGTATTATAATATGAGTGAAATCAAGGGATGGCACAGGCTAAAGAGAAAGACCGAGTGTTCATGTCATTGTTTCAAAAAGATGGAAATTTAGAAAAAAAGGAGCTAGTATTTCTAATCCTTTATACGAGAATAAGGTGAAGTATTAGAAATGTTAGTTTGTGGTAGACGAGTGATTAATTTTAGTGTATAGAAGTACCAACTCAGTTGGTTTACGTATATCTGAATTAGTATTTCTAATACTTTAATTTCATTGTGAAGTATTAGAAATGCTAATTTAGAGAGAGCGATCTACATATTAAAATTGATCACCTTATTTAAATGTTATTTAGAGAAGAGAGATTTATCTAAATAAAAAGCAATAAAAAATTAAAAGGAGGCGAAAAATTATGGCAAATACAGGAGCACCAGGAACATCAAAAGCAGCAGGCGTTGGTGGAGTAATAATAACAGCTTTATTTATAATAGCAGGTTATGCAATTTACT
>JBOFRC010000003.1:0-2456 GCA_051650825.1 Sarcina sp.
ACTGACATGCACATACTGTATTGGTGCTGTCAGAACTTAACTGGACAAGTTACATTGTGAAGCTCAAGATAAAACTACATCACTTCATCAAGACTAGATCACTAGTTGATTTTCAAACAATCAAGTGTCAAACATTTCGTAGAGTGGATCTACAGCATACTGATACGAACTCCTGGAGTTATGACACCACATTACACAGCACTCTCTCCACTCTGAGCTGTGGCCTCCAGATCTTTTACTGTGAAGTTGCAGATACTCTGTCATAGTCTCATTCTGATGCTAATGACTCTTGGAGCTCTAGTTTCTTCTGCTGTTGGTCTCTGTCCTGAATAAAGAGCTCCTCTGTCTATTTCCACTGACTCCATCCTAGTGGCTCCATCACATCAGACCCCGAGCTGATTGGACTGTTTCAGTTTCATTGTCTCCAAGTCTCCTGCATTGATACAGAGGTCAGATATGTTAATGCCTCTCTTCACTGGAAGGCTCTGACTGTCATTAAGGGAGAAAGATAGGGAGAAAGAGTCAACACTATAACACTTCACTTCTTCAATGGTTCAGTTTAAAGGGTGTTCTTGTTGCTGTTAAGCTCTTAATCTACAGGGACGATTAGCATCTGACTACTAATATAACTAGATTAAAATAAGATCAGATCTAATAAGAAGATAACAAGTCTGTATCTACAAAAACAGGAGAGAGTCATGACTTAACAGAAAGGAGACACTATGTTTCATCTCACTGCTTTTCCATTAACGTATTGCTGTAACCAGAGAGCCAACATTAACCGTGTCAATTCATAAATGAGGGTGAGGAGGAGGAGAGACGATGAACAGGCAGATAAAGCAGAATAGTTGGATTTAGTGGGACTCGGTGTTCAGCCGTCTGGAACAACAACAGAAGAAGAAAAGCAGCAGCTTCATCAGTTTAAAGTGTTGAGCTGTGCCTTAGCATAACTTTTTTCTCAAAATCAAGACTCTTCCTCATGGTACAAGTTCCAAACAACTTTGATCTCTGCTGAACTTTACAATGCAGAATGTAAAGGAATATGAACACGACAGCAGGTTAACAAGAGCTGAGGAAGAACGGTAAGGGTGGCAGGAATCTAACAACATTTTTAACAAGAAACTACAAGAAGCAAGACAGTAGTCGTGTTATCCAACAATTATTTTGTTCCCGTGACACGTGACCTTTTCATTTGCTTTCCTCTGGAGGATCATTAAAGTTTTATCGTGTCTGTGTGACCACACTGAGAAGGCCGAGCATGGGGTCACTAGATAAAGACAGGAACCTAGTAAACATTATGAACTGTTGTTATATCAATTTCCTGTAGCATTCAGAGTTTATGGATCATTCCATCATCCAGCTGACTGTAATAGTGGACGTCTCTCTGTTTCTGATTACCGATTCAGTTTCATTTAGTATCAGTTCACATCAGCTGAGGCTCCCAGAGGCCAGTCAGCACTGTTTTGTTCTATCAAGTTTAATGCTGAATAAAGGTCATCTCTTAACCTTTCACACACACACACACTCTCACAGACAACACATTCAAACCAATCTCTGAAGTGTGAAGAGATACCAGTAACCTTTAACTCCACTCTGTGACTCTTCTGAAGTGCCTCTATCACTATTCATACTCAGGAAGTGTCACCGTGTCACAAAATGTATAATTCAGACATCAGGAAACTAAATCAACATTAACCATTTGAATAAGTGCCTGCTACAGCTCAATGAATGATTAAAATACACTGTGTTCTTTAACATGATCAGTTATTTAACATACATTTTAATGTACACAATCATCAAAAGACCACATGAGAAAGAGACAGCGCAGGAAGTAACTTGAGAGAGTGAATGACAAAGACAAAGAAGAGAGAATTGGTCTTCCACTAAGCTCCCTCTCATTCGCAGACTGCATGTTAAAACTCTGAGCTGCATAATGCACAGTGACGTCCTGACAGTTTAATAAAGTTAAAAGGTTTCTGCTGTGGAGCTTCAGATCCATACTGCCCGCTGTCATGGTCAGACATCTATCAGAGCTACAAGCAGAGAGGAGGAGGAGGAGGAGAAACAGTTTTCAGAGAGTCACAGAGAGAAAGGAGGACATGTGTCTGTTGGGCTGATACTAATGTGGCAGAGAGACACTAGATTTAGACACTGAATGGAAAATTCAGTAGAAACACATTTACTCCACTGAAAATAAAGTACTACATGCACAGAGCAGACTTCCAAGGTCAAACATTTAAGTGTCATCATCATTGTTCTGACAACAGAAGATGAACAAATAAATACATATGAAACATACAAATGCACTGTGTTTTGCATGATTCATCAACATTTGAAACACACAGACTCTAAACTTGTGTGTGCCAGTGTTTTTGAAGTAACCCTGGCTGTCATGACAGTAGAGGTGCATACTGCACTGTGTCTGTAAGGAAAGGATACTAACTCACTAACAGAGG
>JBOFRC010000004.1:0-3541 GCA_051650825.1 Sarcina sp.
TGCTCTTTAAAAATTTGAAAACAAGCTGAAAAATAACTGAAGTTCTTGAGAACAAGCGACTTGAGAAACTGGCAACGACCAGTTTAGTGACTGACATTCAGCCCGACATTATTTTGGGTTGTATGGTTAAGTGACTAAGCGTACACGGTGGATGCCTTGGCAGTCAGAGGCGATGAAGGACGTGCTACCCTGCGAAAAGGGTTGGTGAGCTGGGATGGAGCGCTATAGCCAACCATGTCCGAATGGGGAAACCCACCTAAGATAACTTAGGTATCGTTAAGTGAATACATAGCTTAACGAGGCGAACCGGGAGAACTGAAACATCTAAGTACCCCGAGGAAAAGAAATCAACCGAGATTCCGTTAGTAGCGGCGAGCGAACGCGGAGCAGCCCAGAGTCTGAATCAGTGGATGCGTTAGTGGAACGGATTGGAAAGTCCGGCGATACAGGGTGATAGCCCCGTACACGAAGACGCATTGCTGTGAGCTCGATGAGTAGGACGGGACACGTGGTATCCTGTTTGAAGATGGGGGGACCATCCTCCAAGGCTAAATACTCCTGACTGACCGATAGCGAACCAGTACCGTGAGGGAAAGGCGAAAAGAACCCCTGTGAGGGGAGTGAAATAGAACCTGAAACCGTGTACGTACAAGCAGTGGGAGCACCTTCGTGGTGTGACTGCGTACCTTTTGTATAATGGGTCAGCGACTTACATTTTGTAGCGAGGTTAACCGAATAGGGGAGCCGTAGGGAAACCGAGTCTTAATAGGGCGAATTAGTTGCAAGGTGTAGACCCGAAACCCGGTGATCTAGCCATGGGCAGGTTGAAGGTTGGGTAACACTAACTGGAGGACCGAACCGACTAATGTTGAAAAATTAGCGGATGACTTGTGGCTGGGGGTGAAAGGCCAATCAAACCGGGAGATAGCTGGTTCTCCCCGAAAGCTATTTAGGTAGCGCCTCGGACGAACACCTACGGGGGTAGAGCACTGTTAAGGCTAGGGGGTCATCCCGACTTACCAACCCTTTGCAAACTCCGAATACCGTAGAGTGCTATCCGGGAGACACACGGCGGGTGCTAACGTCCGTCGTGAAGAGGGAAACAACCCAGACCGCCAGCTAAGGTCCCAAAGTCATGGTTAAGTGGGAAACGATGTGGGAAGGCTTAGACAGCTAGGATGTTGGCTTAGAAGCAGCCATCATTTAAAGAAAGCGTAATAGCTCACTAGTCGAGTCGGCCTGCGCGGAAGATGTAACGGGGCTAAACCATGCACCGAAGCTGCGGCAATGACATTTAGGTGTTATTGGGTAGGGGAGCGTTCTGTAAGCGGTTGAAGGTGTGCTGTGAGGCATGCTGGACGTATCAGAAGTGCGAATGCTGACATAAGTAACGATAAAGCGGGTGAAAAGCCCGCTCGCCGGAAGACCAAGGGTTCCTGTTCAACGTTAATCGGAGCAGGGTGAGTCGACCCCTAAGGCGAGGCTGAAAAGCGTAGTCGATGGGAAACGGGTTAATATTCCCGTACTTGTGGTAACTGCGAAGGGGGGACGGAGAAAGTTAGGCTATCCGGGCGACGGTTGTCCCGGTTTAAGCGTGAAGGTGGAGAGACTAGGCAAATCCGGTCTTTCATTAACACTGAGGCGTGATGACGAAGCACTACGGTGCTGAAGTAGCTGATACTACGCTTCCAGGAAAAGCCTCTAAGCATCAGGTTACCAGAAATCGTACCCCAAACCGACACAGGTGGTCAGGTAGAGAATACTCAGGCGCTTGAGAGAACTCGGGTGAAGGAACTAGGCAAAATGGTGCCGTAACTTCGGGAGAAGGCACGCTGATGGTAGGTGAAGTCCCTTGCGGATGGAGCTGAACTCAGTCGAAGATACCAGCTGGCTGCAACTGTTTATTAAAAACACAGCACTGTGCAAACACGAAAGTGGACGTATACGGTGTGACGCCTGCCCGGTGCCGGAAGGTTAATTGATGGGGTTAGCGAAAGCGAAGCTCTTGATCGAAGCCCCGGTAAACGGCGGCCGTAACTATAACGGTCCTAAGGTAGCGAAATTCCTTGTCGGGTAAGTTCCGACCTGCACGAATGGCGTAATGATGGCCAGGCTGTCTCCACCCGAGACTCAGTGAAATTGAAATCGCTGTGAAGATGCAGTGTACCCGCGGCAAGACGGAAAGACCCCGTGAACCTTTACTATAGCTTGACACTGAACATTGAGCCTTGATGTGTAGGATAGGTGGGAGGCATTGAAACGTGAACGCCAGTTTGCGTGGAGCCGACCTTGAAATACCACCCTTTAATGTTTGATGTTCTAACGTTGTCCCGTAATCCGGGATACGGACAGTGTCTGGTGGGTAGTTTGACTGGGGCGGTCTCCTCCTAAAGAGTAACGGAGGAGCACGAAGGTTAGCTAAGCATGGTCGGACATCATGCGGTTAGTGCAAAGGCAGAAGCTAGCTTAACTGCGAGACGGACAGGTCGAGCAGATACGAAAGTAGGTCTTAGTGATCCGGTGGTTCTGAATGGAAGGGCCATCGCTCAACGGATAAAAGGTACTCCGGGGATAACAGGCTGATACCGCCCAAGAGTTCATATCGACGGCGGTGTTTGGCACCTCGATGTCGGCTCATCACATCCTGGGGCTGAAGTTGGTCCCAAGGGTATGGCTGTTCGCCATTTAAAGTGGTACGCGAGCTGGGTTTAGAACGTCGTGAGACAGTTCGGTCCCTATCTGTCGTGGGCGTTGGATGATTGAGGGGGGCTGCTCCTAGTACGAGAGGACCGGAGTGGACGCATCTCTGGTGTTCCGGTTGTCACGCCAGTGGCATTGCCGGGTAGCTAAATGCGGAAGAGATAAGCGCTGAAAGCATCTAAGCGCGAAACTTGCCCCGAGATGAGTCATCCCTGAGGCTTAAAGCCTCCTAAAGGGTTGTTGGAGACTACGACGTAGATAGGCAGGGTGTGTAAGCGTAGCGATACGTTGAGCTAACCTGTACTAATTGCCCGTGAGGCTTAACCATACAACGCCAAAGTGATGTTGGATGAATGAAGTCACGGTTACTTGTTCGCAAAGCACATCAGTTATTAAGCTTGTTTTTAGATTTTAACTCTGGCGCGAGACACAACAAGATGTGTACGTGATAGAGAAACAGAATTTGCCTGGCGGCGATAGCGCGGTGGTCCCACCTGACCCCATGCCGAACTCAGAAGTGAAACGCCGTAGCGCCGATGGTAGTGTGGGGTCTCCCCATGCGAGAGTAGGGAACTGCCAGGCATCAAATAAGTGAAGAGCCCATCCTAACGGATGGGCTTTTTGCGTTTTAGTCCCCCGTAAGTCGCTGCGTACATCGCGGTAGGCACAAAATTCCAGTAGAATGACCGCAATTGAGTGAGTATTTACGCCGCAATTGTGCGTAATGAATAGAACCCAGGTCATCAGCATCTATGCCTACATCAACGCCAACTGCGATGTCATCAGCATCGTGGCCATCATTACAGCCTTTCCACACGTTCGGTTTGCCGGTACGTGCACG
>JBOFRC010000005.1:0-2574 GCA_051650825.1 Sarcina sp.
TGCATTTGCTGGTTCTTGGTATGAAAGACATGAAGAAAGAAAAAAAGTGACTAGAGAGATATTAGATATATTTTCAAAATATGATTTAACAATTTATGATAGGCATTATAATAAAGACACAAATGGAAGAAATACATTTCCTGATAAATATAAAAACTATATTAAAGGTGGTTTGCCTTATTCTGAAATGATAAAAACATATAAAAAATATGATGTTTTTTTAAACGTGAATACTGTTTTAAATAGTCCTACGATGTATTCAAGACGCGTATTTGAATTATTAGGTTGTGGAACAAACGTTGTTACTACTGAATCCTTAGGAATTGCGAAGGACTTTGAAAATATTGTACTAAGAACAAATGAGGATAATTTTAATTTAAAAATAAAATCAATATTAAACGATAAAGATTTAAAAGATAAAAACTCTTTAAAAGGAATTAGAGAAATTGTGACTAAACATACTTATCAAAAGAGATTTGATTTTATTGTTAAAAAACTTAAAATAAAAAATTATAGAAAAGAAAACTTTAATGTAAGTGTTATTGCTTGTACAAATAGACCAGAGTATATAGAAAATATTATAAAAAATTACACAACACAAAAATATGCAAATAAAGAACTAATCATTATTTTAAATAACAATAATATTAACTTATTGAAAGTAAAAGAACGTATAGAGAATTTATCTAATATTTATATTTATAAACTTGATGAAAAGTTAACTTTAGGTGAATGTATAAATTTTGGAGTTGAAAAATCAAATTCAGCTTATATAGCTAAATTTGATGATGATGATTTCTATGGGGAAAATTATTTAATAGATATGATAATGCCTTTTAGATATTCTGAAGCAGATGTTGTTGGTAAAAAAAGTATATATATTTATTATGAAGGAAGTAACACTCTAGAATTAAAATATGCTAATACAGAATATCGATATTCAGATTTTATATCTGGAGCTACATTAGTTTTTAAAAAAACTGTATTTGAAAAAGTTCAATTAGAAAGTAGAAATTTAGGTGAAGATACTGCTTTTATAAATAATTGTAAGCTTTTAGGTATGAAATTGTATTCTGCAGATAGATTTAATTATATTGCTTATAGGAGAATAGATAAAAATTCCCATACGTGGAAAGTATCTGATGAAGCGTTGAAAAGTAAATCAGAAGTTATAAAAAATAATATATCCTATGAGGATTCAAAAGAAATAGTTTTGGTTTAGGAGAAGACTATGAAAACTATAAAATTTAATCATTTAAAAAAATATCAATTAACTAAGACGGAATTTAAAATTTCAAAAAAAAATATCGAATATGAAATAAAAGTTTTAAATAAAAATACTGATAAAACACTTATAATTATAAGCTCTGAAATTAAAAGTAGTCTGAATTTTAAAAGAGAGTCATTATTTGTAGATATGCCTTATAATATTGTATTTATTAATGATCCTACACCTCAACTTAATGATATAGAAGTTGGATGGGGACAAGGAACAGAAGATATTTTTGTTATTGATGAAATGAGTCAAATTATTGAAATAATACTGAATAAATTAGATACATCTAAGAATTATTTTTTTGGTTCTGGTGCTGGTGGCTTTATATCTATATATTTAGCTACTTTATTTAAAGGTGTTGCACTTGGCGCCGAAGCGCATTTTTATCCATTAAATTTTTATACTAGGCATGTTAGTAATATGAAACAAAAAATATATATAAATTATTCGGAAAGTGCGTTGAAAAAAGTTTTTAAAAGTAGAATATCTTGTATCGATTTTTTTAAAATCTTAGATTATATACCTAAAATATATTTATTATATAATATAAAATCCCAATATTATAAAGCAACTCAAATTCAAAAATTTCTTTTAGAGTTAGATTCTGAAGAGTTTGAATCATTAGAGATTAATTTAGAAATTTATTCAGATATAAAAAATATAGATAATGGAACTAATAATGTAAAAATTAAAAATTTTATAGAAAAAATTATGTGTATATAAAGGAGTAAATATGCAAAATGAAAGAAGTTATGAGTCTAATGTAAATATAAAATATATATTAGATAAAGAGTTATCTTCAAATAAATTATTAATTATATTTTCAGGATATTCAATACATCCTATAATAAAGGCTCCTTATAATTATAGAGAGACATTAAAAAATATTAAGACTAATAAATTATTTATATCAGATTCTTATGGATATGATGAACGTGGTTGTTGGTATTTGGGCGAAAATGGGAATGATTTAGTGGAAAAAAGTGTTATTTCTTTGATAACATTTATAAGTTTCAAGTTGAATATAAAAAAGAAAAATATAATTTTACTAGGATCCTCAAAAGGCGGGTTTGCAAGTATTTATTATGGATTAAAATATAAATTTAATAATATTTTAGCTGGAGCTCCACAAATTCTTTTAGGAGATTATTTATCAGATAAAGAAAACATATTAAATTCCTTAGTCAATAAACAAAAAACTTTAAAGCAAGATGCAATTATAGGTTTAAATTCAAAAATAATGGACTTAAATTCCGAAAAAAACTCTAAAATTTTTATTTGGTGTGGTAACAAAGACC
>JBOFRC010000006.1:0-25207 GCA_051650825.1 Sarcina sp.
GAGGTATGGTAACAACTATATCAGAGCTTAGTGATAATATAATTTTAACTGAACCACATAGTGAAAGAGCTGGGGGCAGTGATGAAATGATTTCCTACTTAAAAGATGCAAATAAACATTATGAAAGAATACTTGAATATGACAAAGCATATAAAAGAGCTTTAGAACTAGCTACTGATAAGGATTTAGTTTTGATATGCGGTTCTTTATATATGATTGGAGATATGAGAAAAGTTATAAGAATGATTAATAATGAAAAGTAGTTATCTTATGAGAAGTTAAAATTTATGTAATATACTTTAATTATTTATATGGTATAGTGTAATTAGTAAATAAAAAATCTTTTGAGGAGAGGTTTATGGACAAAGAGTTGAATTTTTATACATTAGGTGAAGAAATAGCTAATGCAATCACTCATGGAGTTGGGTTACTTTTAGCTATAGCAGGTACTGTAGTTCTTATTGTAATGGCATCTTTTACTGGTGATCCATATAAAATAGTTAGTGTTAGCATATATGGAGCTACGCTTATAATGTTATATTTAGGGTCAACACTATATCATAGTATACCAGGTAAGCGTGTAAAAAAAGTTTTTAGAATAATTGATCACTCATCAATATTTTTATTAATAGCTGGTTCTTATACACCATTTACACTTATAGTTTTACGACATGGTTTAGGGTGGTATATGTTAATTGGTGTATGGATTATAGCGATATTAGGGATAGTTTTAAAAGCTGTTTGTATGGATAAATTATCTAAGTTATCAACTCTTTTATATATTCTTATGGGATGGTTAGTAATTCTTGATGTAAAAGGAATAGTTGCAGGTGTTAACACAACAACTTTAGTTCTTTTAGTTTTAGGAGGATTATTATATACATCAGGATGTATATTTTTTGCTAAGGATAACTGGAAATTTAACCATTCAATTTGGCATATATTCGTGATGGCAGGAAGCGTATTTCAATATTTTGCTATCATGCAGATTATATAGAAAAGGTGCAGATTACTCTGCACCTTTTTTTTGTTTAGCTCTATATCTAAAATATCTAATTGTATAATTTCGCATTAAAGCTGCAAGAGGTACGCTTAAGAACATTCCTAGGACTCCACCAAGTCCACCCCCAACCGTTACTGCAAATATTATTAATAGTGGAGATACTCCAACTTTATCACCTAAAATTTTAGGCCCAAGATACCAACCATCAAATTGCTGTAATAGGAATATGAATAATACTATCCAAATAGCCATTGTTGGGTTTACAAAAAGTGTTAATATGAATGCTGGAATCATTCCAATGAATGGTCCAAAATAAGGAATCATATTAGTTATACCAACAATTAACGCTATAAGAGCTGCAAACTCTGCCTTCATTAAAAATAAACCTATATAGCATAAAACACCTATTATAGTTGAGTCTATCATTTTACCAATTATAAACTTAGAGAATATTTCATTAGATTCATCTATAAAATCAAGTAAAAATTCAGCTTTCTTTTTAGGAAATAAAACATTTATTACTTTTTGTGTAGATCTTATTAGAGATTCTTTTTCTGTAAGCATATAAATTGAGATTATAAATCCAAATATAAACTTAATAAAAGATGAAGTAAATGCTATTGTTTGTCCAACAAAGCTACCAGCTAAACTTCCAAAAGCAGAACTTAGTGTTTTAAGGACATCAATTACAGAAGCTTCAAGCTTTTGTGAAAGTTCAGGTGAAGTTTTATAGAAATCTGAGAAGAAATCATTAATAAAACTTTCAGCATTATGCATATATGATGTTATATTATCAGCAAGATTTGATAAACTATTAAAAATAGTTGGGATTATAACAAGCATTAAAAATGTTATTGCAAGTATAGTACAAACGTAAGTAAGCAATATACTTATAGATTTTTTGAATTTAAATTTCCTTTGAAATAATAACATTAGTGGATTAAGTAAATAAGCTATTCCAAAAGCCCAAAAGAATGGAGTTAATATTGAAAGGATTGTTGAAAAGAATCCTGTATAAATGATTTCTATGCTAAAAACTAATTTTAATACCAAAATAGTAATTATTATAAGTGGTATCAGATTAAAGTAAAACTTAAATTTTTTTGGCAAAATTTTTTCCCCCTCGTTAAAAAAGTTTACTCTATTAATGCCCCCATTATTTTATTGTAAATTTCAGCTGAATTATTTTTCCATTTAGTGCAAAGTTCTTTTGCTTGTTCTTTTGATGGAACATTAATATTTAAATCTAGAAGTGTACAATTACCTTCTATTGCTCGTAGAGTAACTAAGAAAGAATCGTTATTATCAGGTGTATAATCACTGAAAATATTTAATTCTCTTTTTATTTCATCAATTTGCTCAAATAGATAATCATCAATAGATTTTATCTTGCCTTGAGACAATCTGTCCTTAAATAATGATAAAACAGAATCTCCTTTTTTTGTAAGAAGAACCAACTCTTTACCATCTTTCTCCTCTAATTTAATAAAATTAGATTTTTCAAGTTCAGCTATGTATTGTTGTAGAGTGAAATAGTTTATAAAACTATGCTCTAATACAATTTCTGTAAGCTGTGAATTTGATATTGTATATTTTATTGATTTTATTATATATAAAAGTAAGAGCTTATTCTCTGCAAGTTCTACGGTATTATCATACATTTTCTTTTTCCTCCATAATTTTGATGCAATACTTAAAATAATTATAACACATAATTTATAGTATAAGAAGATTATTTATGACTCAAAATAATAAGCAAAGGCAGGTGTTATGGAATGATTAAGGGAATAAAAAAATTTTTTTTAACTTTTTTTCTATTAATTTTAACAATTTTTCAAAGTGTTCTAGTATACAGTGTTCCTGTAAATAATAAAGATAAAGTTCCAATATTTTGTGTGGATTCTACAGAAAAGAAAATTGCATTAACTTTTGATTTAAATTGGGCAGAAAATGATGCTACTTCTGATATTTTAGATGTTCTTGACAAATATAATGCTAAAGGGACATTTTTTATCATAGGTAG
Organism: Sarcina sp.; assembly: GCA_051650825.1. Classification (GTDB taxonomy): domain Bacteria; phylum Bacillota; class Clostridia; order Clostridiales; family Clostridiaceae; genus Sarcina. The sequence continues at coordinate 3,027 of JBOFRC010000006.1, forward strand.
GTGGATAAAATATCCTCATAATAATGAAGAAATAATTAAAGAGATCTCAGAAAGAGGGCATGAAATTGGAAATCATAGTTTTGAACATCCAAATTTTTTGAAAATAAACAGAAAACAAATTGAAAAGGAAATTGTAATGACTGAAAAAATAATATATGATATAACTGGCAAAGGGTGTAAATACTTTAGATTTCCGTCAGGAGGATTTACCAAAGATGCTGTTAAACAAATTAATGAACTTGGGCTTACTAGTATTCAATGGAGCAGAGATAGTTTAGATTGGATGAATAAAGGCTTAGAGTTTGAATATAAAAATGTAATGAAGAACATAGGTGCTGGAGATATAGTTTTATTTCATAATAATGGTAAATATACTGTTGAGAATTTAAATCTTATAATACCAGAATTGCAAAAAGAAGGTTATCTTTTTGTTACTATCGACGAATTGTTACATAAAAAGGAATTTTTTATAGATGAAAACGGTAAACAATTTAAAATAAGTTAACAATAATCCGTTGAAAATTTACCTTTATTTGTTTATAATGGAAAAGTAAGAAAATACAAATGAAGCAAAAGAAACTTAGCAAAAAAATAACCGTTACAAAATTTTACAAAACACAATGGGGAGAGGGGTTAAGATTAACATGGATAATTTAATGTTAAACAACAAGATTTATTTAGAAGGAACAGTACTTACGGAGCTTGAATATAGTCATGAGATGTATGGTGAAAAATTTTATACTTTTGATTTAGAAGTTATAAGACTTAGTGATTCAAAGGACAAACTAAATGTTACTATTTCAGAAAGACTTATTTCAGAAGTTGAATTAATAGTTGGTAATGACATAATTGTTGAGGGGCAATTAAGAAGCTATAATAAATTTGTTGGTGGAAGTAATAAATTAATATTAACTGTATTTGCTAGAAATATAGAAGCGTGTCCACAAAGAAGTAAAAATCCAAATGAAATATACTTAGATGGGTTTATATGTAAAGAGCCTATATATAGAACAACTCCATTTGGAAGAGAGATAGCTGATGTTTTACTTGCTGTAAATAGAAGCTATAATAAATCAGATTACATTCCGACTATAGCTTGGGGTAGAAATTCAAGATTTTGCAAAAGTTTAGAAGTTGGAGATAACATAAGAATTTGGGGAAGACTTCAAAGTAGAGAGTATCAAAAAAAGATTTCTGAAACTGAAGTTATAAAGAAAATAGCATATGAAGTTTCAATTTCAAAAATGGAAAAAGTTAATTCAGAGTCAATTGATGAAGAAATTATAATCGAAGGCGAAGATATAATATAAAGTTTAAGAGGTTACAATATTTATTGTAGCCTTTTTTTATGTAAATTTTAGAGAGACATGATAATATAAGTAGTAGATAATTTTATATAAATTTTTAGCTTTTAATTTAGTAGAAACATTATTTAGTATAAGAAAAATATATTCATGAAGTAGAGAGAATAAAGGTGAAATAATATAAATATTAGGGAGTTGGAAAAATGAAAAAAGCGTATACACAGATCTATACAGGCGATGGAAAAGGTAAAACAACGGCAGCTATGGGGCTGGCATTTAGAGCAGGTGGAAATGGATTTAGTGTTAAAATTATACAATTTCTGAAAGGGATGAAAACTGGAGAACTTACTGCTATTGAAAAATTTGATAATATAGAATTATTTAGATTTCAAACAACTACTAAATTTACTTGGGATTTAAATGAAGAAGAGTTAATAAAGTATAAAGAAGAGACTAGAGATGCGTATTATTTTGCTAAAAGGTGTATTTTAGAAAATAATTGTGATATTTTAATTTTAGATGAAATAATGGGTGCAATACATGGAGGCTTCGTAACAACAGATGAAGTGTGTGATCTTATTAAATCTAAAAATAATAATATAGAGCTTATACTTACAGGAAGGAATACGCCAGCAGAAATAATAGAACTTGCGGATCTTGTTACAGAGATGAAACCTATTAAGCATTATATGGACAAAGGGGTTAATGCAAGATTTGGAATAGAATTTTAAAAAGCTAGACCGTTTAAGGTCTAGCTTTTTTAGATTAGAATTGTATATTTAAAACATCATCCATATCATATTTTCCAGGAGTTGTTATAGTTGCCATGAATTCAGCTGCTTTAAGAGAACCAAGGGCAAAGACATCTCTTGAAATTGCCTTGTGGTTAATTTCTATAACTTCACCATCACCAGCGAATATTACATCATGGTCACCAATTATACCACCACCTCTTACAGTGTGGACACAAATTTCGTTTTCTTCTCTTTTTTGAATTCCTTCTCTACCATAAATAAGATTTGTTTCATCTTTGATAGAATCTTGAATTGTATGAGCTAAAAGAAGAGCAGTACCAGATGGTGCATCAACTTTTTGATTATGATGTTTTTCTATAATTTCTATATCAAAGTTTTCATATAATAAGCCTGAAACTCTTTTAAGAATATTATTTACAACATTAACACCAATGCTCATATTTGCTGATCTAAATACAGGTATTTCTTTTGAAGTTTCATTTATTAGTTCTAAATCTTCTTTTGAATATCCTGTTGAACAAATTATTAATGGTTTGTTTTTTGTTTTTGCAAGTGCTATGAGCGGACGTAAAGCTTCTGGTCTTGAGAAGTCTATAATTACGTCAAAATCTACATTGCATTTTGTTAAGTCGTTAAAGATAGGAAATTCTCCATCAGTTCTATCATTTCTATCAAATCCAGCGACTATTTGTATATTATCAAATTTTGTTTTTGCTATATTTGTTATAGTTGTACCCATTTTACCAAGACAACCACTTAATAATATTTTAACCATATTTGATTTTCTCCAATCTTATTTTAATAAGTTTTGTTTATTTAATGCTTCCTTAAGGAAGTTGAAGTTATTCGCTTCTATTTCATATAAAGGTAATCTTAAGTCACCACAATCAAATCCTATAAGTTTCATAGCTGATTTAACAGGGATAGGGTTTGTTTCTACAAATAAACTTTCAATAATTTCTATATATTTTAATTGAATATCAGCTGCTTTTGATACTTGTGCATTAAAATAATATTCACACATATTATGAGTATCAAGAGGTGCTATATTTGCAAGTACAGAGATAACTCCTATACCACCAAGAGATAGTAAAGGAACAATTTGATCATCATTTCCTGAATAGATATCTATATTAGGGCAAAGTGCTCTCATTTTTGCAATTTGAGAAAAATCTCCACTAGCTTCTTTTATAGCCACTACATTTTTTAATGTTGCAAGCTTTTCAAGCATTTCAGGGCTTATATTCATATTTGTTCTTGAAGGAACATTATATAAGATTATTGGTGTTTTTACAGCTGCATCAATAGCTTTAAAATGCTCAAATAATCCTCTTTGTGAAGTTTTGTTGTAATAAGGTGTAATAACTAAAATCCCATCAACACCAGCATTTTGAGCAAATATACTCATATCTATAGAAGATTTAGTATTATTAGAACCTGTACCAGCTATAACAGGTACTCTACCATGAACTTCTTTTACAGAAAATTCTATTACAGCTTTTTTCTCTTCTAAAGTCATAGTTGTACCTTCACCAGTAGTACCACAAACTAATATAGCATCTGTTTTATTGGCAATATGCCATTCTAATAATTCTTTAAGTTTATCAAAGTCAACTCCTGTTTCTGTAAATGGTGTAACAAGTGCAACACAGGATCCTCTAAAAATTGACATAAAAATACCTCCGTAGTTTATTATTTTATTAGAAGTTCAGCAATTTGAATTGTATTAAGAGCTGCTCCTTTTTTTATATTATCGGCAACAACCCAAAGATTTAATCCGTTTTCAATACTGAAATCTCTTCTTATTCTTCCAACGTAAACATCATCTTTTCCATCGCAGAATAAAGCTGTAGGATAGATGTTATCATCAAGATTGTCCATAACAGTTAGTCCATTAAAGTCTTCAAATAGTTTGAACACATCTTTAAGTTCAAACTCTTTTTCTAATTCTATATTTATGCTCTCACTATGAGCATTTAATACAGGTACTCTAACAGTTGTAGCTGTTATTTTTAGTGTATCATCATGAAGAATTTTTCTAGTTTCATTTACCATCTTCATTTCCTCTTTAGTGTATCCATTTTCTAGGAATACATCTATATGAGGTAATACATTTCCTGCAATAGGGTATGGGAATTTTTTTGGAGCCTCTCCCTTAATTCCATCCTCTAAATCTCTAATGCCTTGAATTCCTGCACCAGAAACTGCTTGATACGTTGAGTAAACAATTCTTTTTATTCCGTATTTATCTTTTAATGGTTTTAAAGCAACCATAGCTTGAATTGTAGAACAGTTTGGATTTGCAATAATTCCTTTGTGTAGTTTTATATCTTCAGGATTAACCTCAGGAACTACTAAAGGAACATTTTCATCCATTCTCCAAGCGCTACTATTATCTATAACAACAGCACCATAGTTTACAAATATAGGTGCAAATTGAAGACTTATATCACCACCTGCTGAGAATAAAGCGAAATCAATTTTTTTATTTTTGATATTTTCTTCGCAAAGTTCTTCTACAACAAACTCCTTTCCTTTAAAATTCATAATTTTACCTGCAGATCTTTTTGAAGCATAAAGATACAACTCTTTTATTGGAAAGTTTCTTTCAGCAAGGATTTCTAAAAACTTTCTTCCAACATTACCAGTAGATCCGACAACTGCAACATTATACAAAATAACCCCTCCTTAATTTATATCTATATTAAATATAGTTCAAAAGTATAGTATATATCAAGTTTTATTAGTAAAAATTTTGGATTTTAGCTCAAACTTTTGAATAATAGTTTTTTTAGTGGAAAAAATAAAAGGCAAGGAAGTATTAAAAAAAGATTTTACTAGGAGTGATATTGTGAGTAAAACACCTTTAAAGAAAATAATAAAAGAAAAAATAAAAGGAAATAAAAAATTGACAGAAGCAGAAGCATTACGTGAAAAGATGAAATATGAAATAGCAGGAGAGCTTGGATTAATAGATAAAGTGCAAGAATATGGTTGGGGTGGGTTAACAGCAGAAGAGACAGGTAGAATTGGCGGAGTTATGACTAAAAGAAAAAAAGAAAGAAAAATACCAAGTAATGATGAAATTTTAGGAAGAAAGAAAAAAGTTGACTAGAAATAGACAAATGAGATAATATGATAGTTAAGTATTTATGAACGAAGGGAGTCTGCGATGAGTAGTTATAATAAAATGGCAAAAGTTTATGATCAGCTTATTAATGAAGATATCAACTATAAAGATATAGCTGACTTTCTTTTAAATGTTGCAAAAAAGGAAGATGTTAAATTTGATAATTATTTAGATTTAGCATGCGGAACTGGAAATGTTGGTATACATGTCTGTAAGGAGTTCAAAGAAAATTATTTTGTTGACCTTTCAGAAGATATGTTAACAGAAGTTGAGCAAAAGCTTAGAGATGATAATATAAAAGCTAAAATTCTTTGTCAAGATATGTGTGAGCTGGATTTAAACAATAAATTTGATTTAATAAGTTGTGTTTTAGATTCTACAAACTATATTTTAGAAAATGAAGATTTAGAAAATTATTTTAGAGGTGTTTATAATCACCTAGAAGACTCAGGTGTTTTTATTTTTGATATAAATTCATATTATAAATTGTCCGAAATACTTGGTAATAATATATATACTTATGATAATGAAGAAATTTTTTATACATGGGAAAATATATTTGAAGATGATATTGTTGAAATGTCCTTAACTTTCTTTGTAAAGGATGGATATATGTATGAAAGATTTGATGAGATACATGAAGAAAGAGCGTATAAAGAAGAGGAAATAGAGGCAATTGTCAAGAAAATTGGCTTTAAGATTATTGATAAAAAAAATGGTTATACAAGCTTACCGGTACAAGATGACACCGAAAGAATATTATATGTTCTTAAAAAGTAATCTTTAAGGGGCTAGAATAGCTAGATGGAGGAGAGTAAAAGAATGGATAAATTAATAAGAGCGACAGCAAAAGATGGAATGATAAGAATAATAGGAGCTCAAACAACAGCACTTGTTGACAAAGCTTCAAAAGTACATGAATGTACACCAACAGCAGCGGCAGCATTAGGAAGAATGTTAACAGCTGGTGTTCTAATAGGATCAACACTTAAATCAGAAAAAGAAGTAGTGACTTTACAAATGAACGGTGGCGGTGAAGCTAAAGGTTTAACAGTAACAGCTTACTCAGATTGTAGAGTTAAAGGATTTATAGGAAATCCTAATGTTAATCTACCTTTAAATGTTGCAAATGGAAAATTAAATGTTGGCGCAGCAATTGGGAAAGATGGAATTTTAACTGTAATTAAAGATCAAGGACTAAAAGATCCATATGTTGGGCAAGTTCCTATTTATAGTGGTGAGATTGCGGAAGATATAGCTTATTACTATACAGTATCAGAACAAACACCTTCAGCAGTTGCATTAGGAGTTTTAGTAGACACAGATTTAAGTATAAAAGCAGCAGGTGGATTCATAATACAACTTATGCCAGGGGCTGATGAACTATTAGGTGATTTATTAACTTATAGATTAGAAGAAACACCACCAGTTACTACACTTTTATCAGAAGGCAAAAGTATGAAAGAAATCATTGAATATATATTTGATGGAATGGACTTAAAAGTATTTGATGATAGTATAGAGCCAAGATTTGAATGTGATTGTTCAAGGGAAAAAGTAGAGAAAGCTTTAATAGCTATAGGGAAAAAAGATTTACAAGAAATTTATGATGAAGGAAAATCAGAAGAGTTAAAATGCCATTTCTGTAATTCTTCTTATGTATTTACTCATGAAGAAATTGGTGAAATTTTAGCCGAGAAAAAATAAATTAATATTGTAACACTTTGAATTTTATAGTATAATATATATTGTGACTGACCAGTCACAATATATGGCGCTATAGCCAAGCGGTAAGGCATGGGTCTGCAAAACCTTGATCCCCGGTTCAAATCCGGGTGGCGCCTCCATTTAACACTTTCAACGTTGAAAGTGTTTTTTTTTATATTTTTAGCAATAAAGCAAACTTTAAAAATTTTTTATTTATGTTATTATAAATCTAGGGAATGGAATGGACTTATAAAGGAGTGTTTAAAATTGGAAAATATAAAAGTATGCGTTTTTGATGCTTATGGTACATTATTTGATGTCCATTCAGCAAGCAAGAAGTTAAGCGGGAAAATAGGAGAAAATTATGAAGAATTTTCTAATCTTTGGAGGGCTAAACAATTAGAATATAGCTTTTTAAGAGAAATTATGGATGATTATACAGATTTTTATGAAATAACAAGAGATTCATTAAGATATGCAATGCAGACATATAATTTAGATGAATCTTTAGAAATAGAGTTAATGAATTTATATAATGAATTATCAGCTTATGATGAAGTTCAAACTATTTTAAAAGAACTTAAGGATAGAGGGTTTAGAACAGTTATATTATCTAATGGTTCATATGATATGTTATTAAAAGCTGTTGACTCAGCTGGATTAACTAATCTTATAGATAATGTTGTATCAGTTGCTGATATAGAAAAATTCAAGCCACGCTCAAATGTGTATCAAATGATTAACTATAAAATGAGTGTAGAAAATAATGAAGTTGTTTTCTTCTCATCTAATGGCTGGGATATAGCAGGAGCAACTAAGTATGGATTTAATACTATATGGATAAATAGATTTAATAAAGTCGTTGATCAATTAAGTGATAAACCTATGTATATTGTTAAGAATCTTAAGGAAGCAATAACAAAATTTTAATTTAGGAAAATACCAAAGTACTGAAATCAGTACTTTGGTATTTTTTTTATCTAAAAAGCAGTTATCTAAAAAATTATAAAGTGGATTGAGTTTATATTTAATTTGTTAGGAAAGAAAGTAGATTTATTTTAGTGGAAATATTCAATTATATTGACAATAATTAAAGTAAATAAAAACCATATAATAAAGTATTAGTAAAATAAAATAATTTATGGTAAAATTAATTGAATACATTTACGGTAAAGAGGGGGATAGTTCAATGGATGTAAAAAAACAAAGATATCTAGAAAGCTATAAACGCCTGTACTTTAAAGGTGAGATTCAAAATCCAAAAACTAAAAATATTTTAGAGAAAAAAAGAATAAGTCTAGGGCTTTCTGTTGAAGAAACAGAAATATTTAACAATGAATTAGAAAATAGCTTTGATTTAGTTGTTAGTTATATAAAAGACTTTTTAGATATCAATTATGATGGAACAGAGGAAAGTTTAGTCTTAGATGAATTTGATAGAAAAGAAATAGAAGAGTTTTGGAAAGATATGAATTTATCTGATGAAGATGGAGGCCGTTGTTTAGAGTTAGCTATAAATAGTTATAAAGTTTCTAATGAAGAAGCTAATATAAAAAATTCTAATACGGATGAATATGTAAATTCTAAATCTACAGTAAAGGCTACTGTTGAGACATTAACGCAAACAAAGGTAAAAGAGATTGATGAAGCTTATAACAAACTTGTACCTGCGAGTATTAACTCAATAGATGGTAATGAATTTGGTGTAGATTTTATGTCAGGAGATTTAATATTAAATCAATATAAATCGATAGTTTCAGTTGCTAGAGAAAGAAAAGATGAAATGATACAAATGAAATTTTTGAATTTTGTATTATCATATGCAATTTCATATGAAGGGGAAGTTTTTAAAGAAAAGAATAGAGAAAACTTTAATGCTGAAACATTAAAGGATATATTTAAATCTTATTATCAAGATTTTTTAGAAGAATATCTTTTGATTTTACAAGAAGTAGGAGTTACAGATGAAGAAATAGCTTCATATACGTTTGATGAATTTTTTGATTTATCTAAAATAGATTCATATGTAACTTATATAGATTCTGTAAGAAAATTTTTAGAGTCTAAAAAAGAAGAAGAATACACTTGGATATTGAGAAATTTAGTTGAGTTTGAAGAAATTAGAGTAAATGCATATTTAGGTAAAAAGACTTGTGAATATATAAGTAATGTACTTACTGAATGCAAAGAAAATAAAGTCTACGAATATAGTGGTAGTAGAAGTGCACATAAAGTTGTAGATGCGACAATAATACATTTAATAGCTAATTTAACTAAAGGTATTATGTTTAAAATTAAAAAGTTTATAGATTTTAAATTTGAGACAGTTAATTTAGATGAACTTATAGAAAGTAAAGAATTAGCAATTGTAAGTCTTAATTCAGCTAAAGCTAGTAAGAGTATAGATTATGATAGATATTTGACAAACGTTATAGATGCTTTACGAGAATATCCATATATTGAAGAAGCTCATTTAGAACTTTTAGAAAGTATGAATGTTGAGTATGAACAGGAAAGACTTTTCTTAGATATAGCACATAACATAATAAGCTTATCAGGTGAAAGTTGTGCAAATATAAATAAAAAGCTTATAGATTTAAATTCAGATTTATACATGAACTCAATTGCAAAGTTTAAAGATAAAAATTTGAAATTCATAGAAATGCGAGGAATGTGTGAAAATCTAAGAGGTAAGTTTAAAATTAAAGATCCTAATGTAATAGTTAGGTGTGAACTTAAGTCTTTTGGAAAAGTTTTAAGTAATATTAATTATTCTGAAATTGATAGTGACCTTAGAACGATTCTTTATAAAAAAGATATGAATGGATTGAAAGAAAGAAATGACATTCCGATAGAGGAAAAAGCTTTATCAGCAAAAAGTCTTAGGACTATATACAAAATTGAGGATGAACAAGCTGTCATAGATACAGAAATTGAAGTTTTTGGAATGGTATATTCAGATGTTAATTTTGAAAAAGTGCCTGTACCTTTACGACGTGATATATTTATTAAACGTTTAAATGAATTAGAAGCAGAGTTAGACTCATATAAAATAGATCAAGATATTTTAGAAGACAAAATAATAGAATATAAAGAACTTTATAAAATAGACACAAAATATGCTATGAATTTGGAAATTTCTAGATTTGGAAGATGGTTTGGAGACCTTGATGTAAGTGATTTTGATGAAGAGGATTTAGAGGAGTTTATCTTAAGACAATCAGAGAGAATAATGATGCTAACTTTATCAGAAGATAAAAAGACAAGTCTTTTAAATCAATTAAAGGAAAAAAGCAAATATAGCAATAGAAAATTTTATGAGTTACAAGAACAAATAGGAAATAATAAAATATCTTTAAATGATGAAGATTCTGTTGATATGGAGTTTATTAAAAAAGCTAGTGAAATATATAATAAATTTAATAAAATAATACTAGAAGAAAAAATAATAGCAAGTACAGAGGCAGATTTTCGTCCTGGCGTTTTTATAAAAAAATACTCAAACCTTAGAGAAACTTTAAGAGATGAAAGTTTATTTTTATTAAGAAAAGCTAATAATAGAGAAGGTTTTCTTATAACATCAAAGGCTATTTATCATTCAGAGTGGGATAATGCAGTGCTTCTTAAAGATATAAAGAAAATTTTATGGAAAGAAAGAAGTTTACTAAAAAATGGTCAAAGACAATTTAGACCATATATTCACATTGTTACAGATTCACAAGAGCTTGTTTTTGAATATGTTGGTTTTAGACAAATAGATGTATTTACTAAGTTTTTAATAGAATTTGTAAATACTTATAAAACTTTACTTGGGCAACCATTGTCAGTATATGAAAGAGTAAGTATAGAAGATGGAAGTTTATCAATAAAAGAGATGTTACATGGAAATACGTATTTAGATAAGTATGAAGGTGACATAAATAAGCTTGATGATCCTAAAGCTGTGTATGATTTTATTAAAAGTAATATAAGTTCAGAGCTTAAAAAATTTGTTAAACTTCAAGATATAAATTCTAAATTTGATGCTAAAGTAAAGAATGCTATAGCAGCATATGCACCTATAGAACAAAATGAAATTCCACTTATTGCATACGATAGTACATTATTTAAGTCAGGCAAAGAAGGTTTTATTCTAACTACTAAAGGAATTTATTGTAAAAATAAATTTGGAACACCATGGAAAATGACTCATAAAAAGATTAGGCTAATTAAGTTAGAGGAAGAAATTCTTATTTTTACGGATAAACAAACGACTATAACATCTGTAACAGATAAAGAAAGATTTGAGTTTAGAGATTTATTAGAGTTTTGCTCATATGTATTTAAAAATAAATAAAATAAATTTATAGTTAAAAAGTATTAAGGATTCTAAATCAATTATAATGATTTAGAATCTTTTTTTGTAAATTTTAAGAAATAAAATTTATGATATAGTTGTATAATGATTTTTTTTTTGTATAAATAAAGATTATATTTAACCTTTAAAATAAGAGTTTTTTACAAATACAAATAAAAAACTAAAAAATATATATTAAATTTTATTTTAAAACATTATTGAATAGTATTATAATGAAAAACAACAAAAATTATTTGTGGAAATATATACAAATGATGATTCAAAAATTAAAGTATATTACATGGTTGTATTAGAAATGGAAGTATGAAAATATAAAAAGATTAAATTATGGAAAGAGGAATGGAAATGGATTTTAATTATATTATTCCTAACATAGTTAGTGGTATGGAAATTATGAAAGATGATATTGTAATATTAAATTTTTGGGGTGAGAATAAAGATTTAAATATTTTAGAGGATTTTGAATTGGAAATTTTAAAATTAGGTGCAAAGCCAGTTAAAATACAACAATCACGAGAATTTCTGAAAAAATATTTTGTGGAATTTTCATTAACTGAATTATTTAATGAAGAGTACTTTGAAAGTCTTAAAAATGGAAACGTAGTAATTGATATCTTTATGTATGGACCTAAACCACATCAGGATTTTCCGTTAGAAAAAATAAATTTATATAGAGAATATTTAAAAAAGACATTTAATGCATTACTTCAAAACAAAAGACTTTTTATACAAGTTAGAGTACCAACACAGGAAAATGCAATAGAAGAGGGAATTGATTATAATATATACAAGAAGGTTATGTTTAATGCAATGAACATTGATTATATGAAGCTTAAAAGTATAACTGAAAAAATTGTTAAAAAATTAGAAAATAAAAAAAATATTGAAATTCATACACAAAGTAATAATATTTTAAATCTAAATATTGAAAATAGAAAATGGAATAAGGATGATGGAATTGGAGATATTCCTTGTGGGGAAGTTTATATAGCTCCAATTGAAGAAAGTGTTAATGGAAGTGTCGTAATTCCAAAATTAAAATTCAATGAATCTTTATATTCTAATGTAGTTTTAGAATTTGAAAGAGGAAAGTTAATCAAAAGTTCTAATAAAGAGTTAATAGACTTTATAAAAAAATTTCAAGATGATAGCGATAAAATAGCTGAATTTGGAATTGGACTTAATGAGAATGTAACAGAAATAATAGGATATTCTGTAATAGATGAGAAGTGTAAAGGAACAGTTCACATTGCTATTGGAAGTAATAAAATGTTTGGTGGAAAAAATGATGCTTCAATACATTTAGACTTTGTATTTACACCGGAACTATTGAAATTTGATGAAGAAATTTTTGAATTTAAGTAAGTTATAATTTTGATATATCTTTTTTGTTATAATATATATTAGAGAAATATTAAAATTGGAGTGTGGAAAAATAATGAAGCTTGTTAGTGTTAATAAATTAATAGACTGTAAGTTTTTAAGTATGTACGAATTAGACTTAATAAACAAAAAGGGTGGAACTAAAAAATATTTTTTAGCAAGTAGAAGAAAAGAAGAGGAGCTTGCATGTAAAACTAAAGACCATCTAAAAGCAGATGCGGTAATGATAGTTCCAATAACAACAGAAGATGAATTTATAGTTTTAAAGCAATTTAGACCTGCTATAAATGATTATATATATGAATTCCCAGCTGGACTTGTTGATGAAGGTGAAACTTTTGAAGAGGCAGCAAAAAGAGAGTTATTTGAAGAAACAGGTTTAGAACTTGTTGAATCGGAAGTTTTGATTAAATCAGGGTATACATCAGTTGGTATGAGTGATGAAGCTGTAGCTGTTATAAAAGCGACAGTGAAGGGGGAAATTACAACTGTAAATGTAGAAGATGATGAAGAGATAGAAGTTGTTAAGATAAAAAGAGAAAAAATAAAGGATTTTGTTAAGACTCATAATGTATCTATAAAGACAGCACTTGCAGTATTAAGTGTGTAAGATTTATATGAAAAAAGATAGTTTGTACTTTGCTACAAACTATCTTTTTTTATTAACAAAAAAAACCTTAAAAGCGTAAACTATATCGATGTAAGATTTAATTTAGAAGCGATAGTATACTACCACGATCGATTAATTTATTATTTGATAAAGATATATATTCAACATCATGCTTTTTTAAGAAGTTTATGATATCTTCTCCATATGTATGATATTTTAAGTTTCCAAAGAAAGCCATTTTATCTTTAGCTATTAACCCACAAGTTCCACCTATAAATCCATATGGGAAATTAGTAAGTTCTATATCACCAGCAGGAATTAGGAGAACGTCTATAGGATAATCTTTAAGTGTTTTATAAATACCTATATCTGATGTTATTAAGGCATTATCATTTACAATAGCACAAGAACACCTTGTATAGCCTTGTTTAATATTTATAAGAGTTTTTTCTTTAACACTAGATAATAGTGTATCATCAGTATATTTTAGATTGTGTATAAAGAAATCCTTTAAGTTAATAGCATTTAAAAAAATATTATTAGGATAATCTTTTTCTAAAAGTTTTTTAGATTTTTTTACGTTTATTTCATAATTAGATACATCAAGAGTTGAATTTTTAGCTAAAATAATACTTTTAGAACTTTCAATATGTAGTTGTATGTCTGGGTGAGCAGAAATTGCATCATATAAAAATTCTGATTTAGGAACCTGTATTATTTCTAAATTTTCTTTTCCTAGATTTTCTAATTCATAATTTGTAGCACGTGAATCAATAAAAGAAATATTCATAATAACCTCCAATGATTTTTCAAATTAGTGTAAGTTAAATTAATTATTCATATAATCTTCATTTTTTAATGAAAAGATTACACTATATTGATAATCTTACTAAATACGGATTAGTTTGTCGATTATTAACTAATTAAATATAGTATAGTCGATATAAATTAAAGCATACTAAGAATGAGGAAAGGAGTGAGAGTTTTGCTTTTAGTAAAAATGGCTTATAGCAATGAAGAAAATTTCATAGAAAGTATACAAGAAATAAGAGATATTCTTAGAAATAAGGGTTATAAAATTGGGATTTCAGAATTTATGGAAAATGATACTCACTTCATTAAAATATTTTGTGATGATAGTAAGGTTGAGGAAGTAGAAAATATAAAAAAAACATTTCTAGTATATATATCGAATGCGATATATAGATTAATAATAAGTAAATATAGAGAAAAGGAGCTTTTAGAGTATTTAACAGAAAATTATTTCTTTTTAAAACATACTGAGGTAATAGAGGTTGATAAAAAAATAAATACATTTTTTAAGCAAGAAGGTCCAATAACTAGTGATAAGGAATTGCAATGTGTAAGTTTAGTTTTAAAAATAGAAAAAATAATAAATGAATTTATAGAAGAAGATAATTTCATAAATATAGATGGTTTTTTAAGATTTAGACTAAAAAGTATTAGGCCTATAATAGAAGAAATTGTAGATAAGTTAATAGAAGAATATATGGTAGAAAAAGAATATAATGAATTTATAAATTTATTAAGATACTTTGTTGATATACAGGAAAGCAAAATAGATGAAGTAAATATATATATAAAAGAAAATGGAGAGTATTATATAAAAGATAAAGAAGGAAAAAATATTTTTAATAAATTTTTAGATGAGCTTATTGAAAGTAATGAAGCTGACCATATTAATAATGAGGATATAATTATAAGTGGGCTTATAACAAACTCTCCTAAATATGTAAACATACACAATGAAGAGAACTGTAAAAATAAAGAATTTTTAAATACTATTAGCAAAGTCTTTAGAGAAAGGGTTGTTTTTATGCAAGGAAAAAATATTTTGTAAAAAATGTTTGACAAGAGTAGATTAGAATGATAAAATAAACTACGTTAAGAAGAAACGCCGTTTCTCACCTTACAGCATTGCTAGTGGGGTTAAGTATGATTATTACATCAATGATGATTGAAATAATAATTGGACGGCAGGAATCTGCCGTCCTTTTTTATTATTATATATTATGTTGGCTAAAATCTGTCGGAGGTGAAAACTATTAGTAAAAAATTTCTAATGAATGATGATATAAGAGTTAAAGAAGTAAGACTTATAGACGCAAAAGGTGAACAACTTGGTATCAAAGATACAAGAGATGCTAAAAGAATGGCTGAGGAACTAGATTTCGATTTAGTTATGATCTCACCAACAGCTGTACCACCTGTTTGTAAGATAATGGACTACGGAAAATTCTTATATGAGCAAACTAAAAAAGAAAAAGAAGCAAAGAAGAACCAAAAGGTTGTTAATATCAAGGAGATAAGAGTTAGCCCAACTATCGAAGAGAATGACATATGCATTAAAGCTAAAAATGCTATGAAGTTCTTACAATCAGGAGACAAAGTTAAAATTACTGTTAGATTTAGAGGAAGAGAAGCAGAACATTCATTTATTGGTACAAGAATTTTAGAAAATTTTGTATCTAAATTAGAAGAATATTGTGTTATCGAAAAACCAGCTAAATTAGAAGGTAGAAACATGATTTTAATATTAGCTCCAAAGAAAGCTTAACTTGAGAGGAGGATTATACTATGCCAAAAATGAAATCTCATAGAGGTGCAGCAAAAAGATTTAAACTTACAGGAACTGGAAAATTAAAAAGAGGAAAAGCTTACAAAAGTCATATCCTTACAAAGAAAAGTTCAAAAAGAAAGAGAAATCTTAGAAAAACTGGATATGTTTCAGTAACTCAAGAGAAAAATATTAAAAAATTATTACCATATCTATAAGAAGAACATAAGTAGGAGGTTTGCGGAATGGCAAGAGTTAAAAGAGCTGTTAACGCTCGTAAGAATCACAGAAAAGTTTTAAAACTTGCAAAAGGTTACTACGGTGGAAAGAGTAAGTTATTTAAAACTGCTAATGAGTCAGTTATAAGAGCATTAAGAAATGCTTACGTTGGAAGAAGATTAAAGAAAAGAGATTATAGAAGATTATGGATCGCAAGAATAAATGCGGCTACAAGAATGAATGGTCTTTCATACTCAAGATTTATGAACGGAATCAAATTAGCTGGAGTAGACATAAACAGAAAAATGCTTTCAGAAATCGCTATAAACGATGCTAAAGCTTTCGCTGATTTAGTTGAATTAGCTAAAAAGCAATTAAACGCTTAATTTAAATGCGGCTATTATTAGCCGTGTTTTTTTTTGCTTTCATAACTTAATTTTTTCTAAAGTATGAATTATTGTTAATAAGTTTGTTTTTACTAAGTTTAATTTGATATAATTAAGCTTAGATTGACAATAGCATTAGAAAAATTATGTTTATCTGATGGCTAGTGTTTTTTATATTCCTATTTTTGTCTAAGACGTAGTATTTATAATATTCTTATTTCATATAAGTAAAAGATAAAGAAATATGTGGTTTTAGACTTTTAGGGATTAAGATTTAAATAGAGTTAATATTTTTATTTGAATCTAATCTACGTTTATATGGTGGGTATTTTACCTTTTGTTTTTAGGAAAATATTACATAAATTTAAGTGGAAATTAATATTTTTAAAATTTGGAGGTGCTAGATATGCATGTTAAGATAGCTGGAAGAATTAAACTAAGACCGGTACAAATACTAGCCTTAGGTTTTGTGGCAGTTATCCTTACAGGAGCAATATTATTAACCTTACCAATATCAAGTAATAGTGGACAGTTTACAAGTTTTATAGATTCACTTTTTACAGCGACTTCAGCTGTATGTGTTACTGGACTTGTAACTGTTGATACAGCTACACATTGGAATTACTTTGGAAGAACTGTAATTATTGTGTTGATACAAATTGGGGGACTTGGTTTCATGTCGTTTACGACTTTATTTGCTGTGCTTGTTGGAAAGAAAATTACTTTAAAAGAGAGATTACTTTTACAAGAGTCATTAAATGCATTTGGAATTCAAGGGTTAGTTAAGCTTATGAAGTATATATTTACATTTACTTTTGCTGTTGAAGGATTAGGGGCTCTACTACTATCTACACAGTTTATACCACAGTTCGGTTTGTGGAAAGGGCTTTATTATAGTATATGGACTTCAATATCAGCTTTTTGTAATGCTGGTTTTGATTTGATGGGAAGTGTCTCAGGAAAATTTTCTAGTCTTACATCGTATTATAATAATCCAGTTATTATTTATACAATTTCAGCTCTTATTATTATAGGGGGACTTGGATTTGTTATATGGAGTGAGTTTTATAATTATAAAGAAAGAAAAAAACTTTCTTTACATTCTAAGGTGGTTCTTATAATTACAGGAGTTTTATTATTTGGTGGAGCTATACTTATGTTTATTTTTGAGTATGGAAACCCTAATACTTTAGGTACAATGACAATGGGACAAAAAATAAACAATGCATTTTTTGCATCTGTAACAACTAGAACAGCTGGTTTTAATACTATTTCAACAGATGGTATGACGATGGCAGGTAAATTTCTCACTATTTTACTTATGTTTGTTGGGGGGTCACCAGGCTCTACAGCAGGGGGACTAAAAACTGCAACTTTAGGAATTCTTGTTGTAACACTTATATCTATTATTCGAGGAAGAGAAGATGTTGAAATTTTTAAAAAGCGAATTTCAAAGGAAACAGTTTACAAAGCATTTGCTATTTTCTTCTTATCCCTTAGTTTAGTTATTACTGTAATTTTACTTTTAGCTGCGACACAGCCTAATGCACCATTTATGTGGGTAGTTTACGAATCGGTTTCTGCATATGGAACAGTAGGTTTGGGTTTAGGGCTTGCACAACAATTAAACTTTATTGGAAAATTGATTATAATAATGACTATGTATCTTGGAAGAGTAGGACCAATGACTGTGCTTCTTGCTTTAACAAGTAGAATGCAAAAAAATAAAAAAGTAAATATAAAATATCCAGAAGATAAGATATTAATAGGTTAGGAGCGGTGTAAAATGTCAAGTAAGCAGTTTGTAGTAATAGGGTTAGGTAGATTTGGATCATCAGTTGCAAAGACTTTATATGGTCTTGGCCATGATGTTTTAGCTATAGATGCAAATGAGGATTTAGTGCAGGAAATAGCAGATGAGGTTACACATGCGGTACAAATGGATGCTACTGATGAGGCGGCATTAAAAACTTTAGGAATTAGAAATTTTGATGTTGCAGTAGTAACAATAGGAGATAATATACAGGCTAGTATTATGACAACATTACTTTTAAAAGAAAATGGTGTTAATTTTATAATAGCGAAGGGTAATAGTGATATGCACGCAAAGGTTTTATATAAAATAGGTGCCGATAGAGTTATATTACCAGAAAAAGATATGGGTATAAGAGTTGCACACAATCTTGTTTCAACTAATATTCTTGATTATATAGAACTTTCTTCTGATTATAGTATTATAGAGATTAATAGCCCAGATCAGTGGCATGGAAAGACAATTAATGAATTAAGTCTAAGAAGTGAATATGGAATTAATGTTGTTGCTATTAAACGAGAAAAAGATGTGAATGTATCTCCTTATGCAAATGATGTGATAGAACCAGGCGATGTAGTTGTCGCTATAGGTTCAGCAAGTGATTTGAGTAAGTTAGAGGTTAAAATATCTAGATAACAGATAGATGAAAGGGAGGGTTTAAGTTTGCTTACAATAGAAAGTAAAAACAACTCTTTATATAAAAATATAAAAAAATTAAAAGAAAAAAAGACTAGAATGCAAGAAGGAAAATATTTGATAGAAGGATTAAGATTTGTTGATGAAGCACTTAAAAGTAATGCTAAAATAGAGACAATTTTATATACAGAAGAATTTTCTGAAAAGCATAGAGACTTTCTAGAGGAGAAAAGTATAGAGGATAAAATAATTTTATCTTCTCCTCTTTTAAAAGATTTATCATTTACAGGTACACCACAGGGAATAATGGCAATTGTAAAAATGGAGAATAAATCATTGAAAAGTGGAGATACTGTTGTATTAGTAGACAAAGTTCAGGACCCAGGAAATATGGGGACTATAATAAGAACAGCTCATGCTATAGGTGCAGCAGGTATAATAACTACTAAGGGAACTGTTGATATTTATAATGATAAAACTTTGAGATCTACAATGGGATCAATTTTTTATTTACCAGTCATAGAAGATGAGAATTTAGACCTTGTATCTAAGCTTAAAAGTGAAGGATATAGACTTGTGGTAAGTTCATTACAAGGGAAAAATGATTTTTTTGCTGAAAATTTAAGTGGAAATATTATAGTTGCTGTTGGAAATGAAGGGAATGGTGTTTCAGAGGAGGTTTATAATCTATCTGATGTTAAAGTCAAAATACCAATGCCAGGAAATGCGGAGTCTTTAAACGTTGCAGTTGCGACATCTATTATGCTTTATGAAAAAATAAGACAAAATCTTATTAAGCCTATTGAATAATTTATATCATATATGTATAATTAGGTGTAAACAGAATAATAGGAATAAACTAAGATAGAGACAAGTACATATTGTAAGTTCTTTTTAGGGAGGAAAAATCGTGACTGTAAGTTTTTCTAAGGGATAAATATGGAAATTCACTCTGGAGTTCTAATTGTGAAATAATAGTAGCGATTAGCGGTTAAAAGCCGTTATTTTATCTAAGTGAACATTTATTTATGATGTTAATTAGGGTGGTACCGCGGAATATATAACCCGTCCCTTTATTGGGGATGGGTTTTTTTATATTCTTTTATAAGTTACCATTTGTATACAAATCTGAAAGGAGAATTAAAATGCAAGAAAAATTACAAGCTATTGAAGTAAGTGCTTTAGAAGAATTAAAATTAGCTACAGATAGTTCTACTATTGAGGCTATAAGAGTAAAATACCTTGGTAAAAAAGGCGAACTTACAGCTATTTTAAGAGGTATGAAGGACTTAACAAAGGAAGAAAGACCCGTTGTTGGTAAAGTTGCCAATGAAGTAAGAGAAAAAATTGAAGCTGAAATTGAGACATTCTCAAAAGAGCTTAAAAACAAAGAGAAAAATGCAAGATTAAATAGTGAGGTTATTGATATTTCAATGCCTGGTAAGAAAAATATGATAGGGAAAAGACATCCGCTTGGACTTACTCTTGATCATATGAAAGAAATTTTCATGTCAATGGGATTTGCTATAGAAGAAGGCCCAGAAGTAGAAAAAGATTATTATAATTTTGAAGCTTTAAATATACCTAAGCATCACCCAGCAAGAAGTGAGCAAGATACTTTTTATATTAATGAAAATATGGTGTTAAGAACTCAAACTTCACCAGTTCAAGTTAGAACTATGGAGACACAAGAGTTACCAATAAAGATGATTTCACCTGGTAAAGTTTTTAGATCAGATGCAGTTGATGCAACACATTCACCAATTTTCTATCAAATGGAAGGTCTTGTAGTAGATAAGGGTATAACTTTTGCTGACCTTAAAGGAACTCTTGAACTTTTTGCACACAAAATGTTTGGAGATAAAATTAAAACTAAATTTAGACCACATCATTTCCCATTTACAGAGCCATCAGCAGAGATGGATGCTACATGTTTTGTTTGTGATGGCGAAGGATGTAAAGTTTGTAAAGGTGAAGGATGGATCGAACTTTTAGGATGTGGTATGGTTCACCCAGATGTACTAAGAAACTGTGGAATAGACCCTGAAGTTTATAGCGGATTTGCTTTTGGATTTGGTGTAGATAGAATGGTAATGCTTAAATATGGCATAGATGACATCAGATTATTATATGAAAGTGATATGAGATTTTTAAATCAATTCTAGGAGGAAGTTATAATGAAAGTACCATTTAATTGGCTAAAAGATTATGTTGATATAAATATTTCAGCTGTAGAACTTGGCGATGCCTTAACTTTATCAGGCTCAAAAGTTGAAGGAGTTGAAATAGCAGGAGATACAATACAAAATGTTGTTGTATGTAAATTAGAAAAAATAGAACAGCATCCAGATGCAGAAAAATTAAAGGTTTGTCAAGTTAACATAGGAAAAGAAGAACTTTTACAAATCGTTACAGCTGCAGATAATATGAAAGAAAATGATTTTGTACCAGTGGCATTACACGGTTCAACACTTGCTGATGGAACAAAAATTAAAAAAGGTAAATTAAGAGGAATAGTTTCTAATGGTATGTTCTGTTCTGAAGAAGAATTAGGAATAGCTGATAATGTAGAAGTTCATGGACTTATGATACTTGCACAAGATTCAGTGCCAGGAATGTGTATAAAAGAAGCTTTAGGACTTAATAAAGCTATTTTAGATTTAGAGATAACATCAAATAGACCAGATTGTTTAAGTATAGTAGGGATGGCTAGAGAAACAGCGGCTACTCTTAGAACAGACTATAAGATGCCTAATATGGAATTTGAGGTTAAATCAAGTGAAAATATAAATGATATAATTAAAGTTGATGTTAAGGATGCTCTTTGTAGAAGATATATGGCTAGAGGCATTAAAAATGTTAAGGTTGGCCCATCACCGGCTTGGATGCAAGAAAAGCTTATGGATGCAGGTGTAAGACCTATAAATAATATAGTTGATATAACAAATTATGTTATGTTAGAGCTTGGTCAACCAATGCATGCTTTTGATAAAAGAGAGATTAAATCAGGACATATAGTAGTTGAAAAGGCAAAAGCAAATACAAAATTTGTTACATTAGATGAAGACGAAAGACTATTAGATGAAACTATATTAACAATCAAAGATGAAAATGAAGTTATAGCCTTAGCTGGTATAATGGGCGGAATTTCATCTGGAATTAAAGATGATACTATAGATGTTATATTTGAGTCAGCGAATTTTGAGGGAACAAATATTAGAATTAATTCTAAAAAACTTGGAATTAGAACTGAGAGTTCATCAAGATTTGATAAAGATATAGATCCAAACCTTGCTCAGTTAG
>JBOFRC010000007.1:0-63589 GCA_051650825.1 Sarcina sp.
ATGTATTATAAACGTTATGGCTTTGCTATAACGTTTATTTTTTATAAACCACAAAACAAATTTATAGTTTAGTGATATAATTTTTAATAAGAAATAATAGAGAGTAAGTAATTAAACATATGAGCAATTAGATAAAAGGTTTTAAAAATTATAATTACAATGTTAAAAAAGCATTTGATATGCTAATTTTGGAGGATTGAATTAATGATAAAAGAAGTCTTAAATAATGGTGTTAGGTTTGTTTATAAATATAGAGAAGGAGTACATACTTCATTTTGCATAGGACTAGAAGCAGGTGCTAATATGGAAAGTGATGAAAACATAGGAGTAGCACATGCTTTAGAACATGTTTTGTTTAAAGGTACTAAGCAATATGGAGAAAATTATATTAATAGAAGACTTGATGAGTTATTTGCAATGAATAATGCAATGACTAATTTTCCTTATGTTATTTATTATGGAGTTACAGCAACTGAGGATTTTCAAGAAGGTTTTGAGTTATATAGCGATATTGTATTAAATCCAGCCTTCTGTGAAGATGGCTTTGATGAGGAAATGTCTGTTATTAAGGAAGAATCAAGACAGTGGAGAGAAGATGCAGAACAGTTATGTGAAAATCTTTTATTAGAAAGTGCTATAAAAACAAGTAGAATAAATAGAATTATTGTAGGTGATGAAAAACATATAGATAATATAACTATGAAAAAAATTAAAGATTTTTATAATAGATTTTATGTTAGTGAAAATATGGTTGTAACAATTATAGGTTCTTTACAATATGATGAGGCAAAAAGTATAGTGGAAAATAAGTTTGGAAGTTTAATAAGAAGACCTTTAAATAAACCTATTATAAAGGAAAGAACTTTTAATCAGGGGATATATAAAAAGTTTAAATTAAATAATGATTCTTGTAAAATACAAGCTATTTATGACATAGAAAGTTTAAGTCTTAAAGATATTACATTACTTAGAATATTTAATATGTTGTTTGGTGAAGGAGTAAGTTCTATACTATATGATGAGATAAGAACGAAGAAGGGCTTAGCTTATGATGTGTATAGTGAAGTGAAATGGGAAAAAGATATTTCGTTATATAAGGTAGCGATTAATACGTCTAAAGAAAATAAAAATGAGGTTATAAAGACTTTATCTGATATAGACCGTAGTATAGAAGAGGTAATTGAGAGATTAAGTAAAGAGCAATTTGAAAAGCTTTTAAAACGATATAAACTAAAACTTTCACTTGAAATGGAAAGAAGCATAGTATTAACTAATAGAAGTACAATATATGAAATACTTTTTGAGGATAATAATTATATAGAAGACGAGTTGAATTTTGAATTAGATGTAGATATAGAATATGTCAGAGCTTTAATTAAAAAAGTTTTCAGTAAAAAGGCGATGATGATATTAGAGTAAATATAGGGGGATCGAGAATTTGAATAGAGAAAATTGGTTTATTAAAAAAGAGGGTACGAATAAAAAATTAATTGAGGAGCTTAAACATAATGTAGGTATTGATACTTTAACAGCAGTTATGCTTTTGAATAGAGATATTAATACTATAGACGAAGCTAACTTTTTTTTAAGGGCTGGAGTAGATGAATTTTATGATTCATATCTTATGAAAGATATGAAAAAAGCAGTAATGAGAATAAAAAAAGCTATAGAAACAAAAGAAAGAATAACTATTTATGGTGATTATGATTGTGATGGAGTTTCAAGTACTAGTATTTTATATAAAGCATTTGAAAGATGTGGAGCTAATTTTGATTATCACATACCTAATAGAGAAGATGAGGGCTATGGTATGAACTGCAATAGAATAAAAATATTAAAAGAAAAGGGAACTAGTCTTATAGTTACTTGTGATAATGGAATTGCAGCATTTGAAGAAATAGCTCTAGCAAATGAACTAGGAATGGAAGTTATACTTACAGACCACCATGATATACAATTAGTTGATGATGGCTTAGGAAATAAAACTTTAAAGGCGCCAGATGCATTTGCAGTTGTTAATCCACATCAAAAAGAGTGTAATTATCCTTTTGAGTTACTTTGTGGAGCAGGTATTGCATTTAAGCTTTGTTTAGCATTGTATAAAGAGCTTGATATTCCACGAAGTGAAGCATTAAATCTTATAGAGATATGTGCAATAGCTACAGTATGTGATGTTGTTTCATTACAGAATGAAAATAGAATTATTGTAAAAGAGGGTTTAAAAAGACTTACAAATAGTAATAATATAGGTATAAATGCTTTGAAGAAGGCAACAAATTTAGATGATAAAGAAATAACAGCATATCATTTAGGCTTTGTTATAGGACCATGTATTAATGCTACAGGGCGTTTAGAAACTGCTGATTTGTCAGTAGAACTTTTGATTACGAAAGATCAAAAAAAGGCTGAGAAGTTAGCAAGTGAATTAGTAGAGTTAAATGAAAGAAGAAAAGAATTAACAGCACAGAGTGTAGAAGAAGTAATAAAACAAATAGAAAAAGAAAAGTTATATAATGATAAAGTTTTACTTGTATATAATCCTAATATACATGAAAGTATAGCAGGAATAGTAGCAGGTCGAGTAAAAGAAAAATATAATTTGCCAACAATAGTTATGACTAAAGGAAAAGAAATGCCAAAAGGATCAGCAAGGTCTATAGAGGAGTATAATATATTTGAAGAACTTACAAAGTGTAAAGAATTAATGGAGAAGTTCGGTGGTCATCCTATGGCAGCAGGGTTATCAGCATATGAAGAGAATTTACCGAAGTTAAGAAAAAAACTTAATGATATTTGTACGTTAACTAAAGAAGATTTAGTGCCTAAAGTAAGAATAGATATGGCAATTCCTATTAGTAATGTAAATGATAATTTATTAGATAGTATTGCAAAGTTAGAACCTTTTGGAAAAGGAAATGTTACTCCTGTAATTGCAGATAAAAGAATTTTAGTTAAATCTTTTAGAGTAATAGGTAAAGATGGAACTCATGTGAAATTTGATTGTTTAACATCAGAAAATGGAAGAGTTGATGGTCTTTTATTTAATAGAGCTACTGAATTTAGTGAAATGTTTAATGATAAATTTGGTAATAACAAATTTGAAGAATATTCTGACGGAAGACTGTGTAGGTTTTATATTGATGCAATTTATAAACCAGATGTCAATGAATTCAGAGGACAAAGAACTTTTCAAATTTTAATAAATAATATAAGAATATCAGAGTAAACTAAAAAAGAAAAATCAAAGGAGTCCTTAGGACTCCTTAAATATTAGGCTATTTTTTTAAATTTTTTTCATAAGATTCAACCATTTTTTTTACCATTTCACCACCAACAGAACCACATTCTCTTGCTGTTAAATGTCCATTATAATCAGAAAATTGAATTCCAAGCTCTTTTGCAACTTCATTTTTGAACTTTGATAAAGCATCATTACAATCAGGTACTAGTTTTTTTGACATAAAGTAGTCCTCCTTAAAGCGATAATAATGTTTTTTTTATATTATTATTTTTACAAACTTTTGAAAGAGTATGATATTAAATTAAAGGGAGAATAGGAAGGAATATCAAATTTCGTAAATGTATAATTACTAAATAGTAAATTATAAGAAAATAACAGAGAATTATCTTTTTTGTTCATTAAGAAATTTTTTATCATATGTTATAATAAAGAGAATTTTAATGCTAAGTATAAAAAAAGACTATAACTTAGTCATTTTAGTGCATTAGCATCATTATAATTTAAAAAAAATAGAAGTTTTTATTTTTAGTTTAGATTGAAAATAAAAATTTAATTAGAATTGATAAAAATTGCTAAGGAGTGAAAATAATTGAGTAAATATAAAATAATTATGACTGGTGGAGGATCTGCTGGGCATGTAACACCTAACCTTGCATTAATGCCAAAGTTAAGAGACCTTGGTTTTGAAATAAAATATATTGGAAGTAAAAATGGAATTGAAAAAGAGATTATACAAAAGGAAGGTATACCATATTACTCTATATCATCTGGAAAAGTAAGAAGATACTTTGATTTAAAGAACTTTAGTGACCCATTTAAGGTTGTAAAAGGCATAGGTGATGCATTTAGAGTTTTATCTAAAGAAAAACCAGATGTAGTATTTTCAAAAGGTGGGTTTGTTACTGTTCCTGTAATAATAGCAGCATCTATGAAGAAGATACCAGTTGTATCACATGAATCAGATTTTACACCAGGGCTTGCAAATAAAATGGCAGCACCTTTTTGTGATAAGCTGTGTGTTACATTCCCAGAAAGTTTAAAACATATAAAAGGAGATAATGGTATATTAACAGGAACTCCTATTAGAGAAGAATTATTAAAAGGAAATAAAGAAAAAGGTAAGGAATTTTGTAAATTTTCTAAGAACAAACCTGTCCTTTTAATAATAGGTGGAAGTCTTGGCTCAAAAGTGATAAATGATGCAATAAGAGAAAACTTAGATAATTTACTTATAGGATTTAACATTGTTCACTTATGCGGTAAAGGTAATAAAGACCAGAAGTTAGACGGCAAAGATGGATACTTACAATTTGAATATATTTCAGAGGAATTACCAGATATAATGGCATATTGTGATTTTGTTGTTTCAAGAGCAGGAGCTAATGCTATTTTTGAGCTATTAGCACTTAAAAAGCCACACATATTAATTCCTTTATCAGCAAAGGCTTCAAGAGGAGATCAAGTTCTAAATGCTAAGTCATTTAAGAAGTCTGGCTATTCTATGGTCATTGAAGAAGAGGAGTTAACTAAGGAAATATTAGAGTCAAGTCTAAAAGAATTATATAGAAACAAAAACTTATATATAGAAAATATGACAAAAGGGGGTCTAAGTAACGGAATAGATAATATTATCAACGTTATTTTAGAATCTGTAAAATAGTATATATAAATTGTTAAAAAAATAATAATAACTATTTATTAAAAACTAATACTTATAAAGATTTAGAGGATTTTAGAAGTATTTAAGCATAAATGGATTATTTTAAAGAAATTAATAAAATTTAGGGTTTGATAAAGTTAGCAATAAAGTTATATATTTAAATTGCGCTAGAATATAGATGGTTTTAATTTTATGGAATTATATGTAAATTACGGTGTTTCTTAGTGTGAGAAAACAGTAATTAATTTTATTTCATATTATTGAATAAAGTAGTGTTTTAAGTATGTTTTAGTGTTAATAGGAAATAGTTATTGTTATTTTAAAGTTTAAGAAAGAGGTGCAAGTCAAATGGTAAAAAGAAAAATGAAAACCATGGACGGTAATACAGCTGCTGCACATATCGCGTATGCATTTACAGATGTAGCTGCTATATTCCCAATCACACCATCATCACCAATGGCTGAGATGGTAGATGAATGGAGTGCTAAAGGACAAAAAAATATTTTTGGAGAAACAGTAAAAGTTGTTGAAATGCAATCAGAAGGTGGAGCAGCAGGAGCTGTACACGGATCATTACAAGCTGGTGCTTTAACAACAACATTCACAGCATCACAAGGTTTACTTCTTATGGTGCCTAATATGTATAAAATCGCAGGAGAATTATTACCATGTGTATTCCATGTTTCAGCTAGAGCTTTAGCAGCGTCATCACTAAGTATCTTCGGTGATCACCAAGACGTTATGGCAGCTAGACAAACAGGATTTGCAATGCTTGCAGAGGGATCAGTTCAAGAAGTTATGGATCTTTCACCTGTAGCACACCTTGCTACATTAAAATCAAGAATTCCATTTATGAACTTCTTTGATGGATTTAGAACATCACATGAAATTCAAAAAGTTGAAGTTTTAGAATATGAAGAGCTTAAAAACTTATTAGACATGAGTTTAGTAGATGATTTCAGAAGCAGAGCTTTAAATCCAAACAACCCTGTAACAAGAGGTACTGCACAAAACCCAGATATCTACTTCCAAGGAAGAGAAGCTGCGAATAAATTCTATAATGAAATTCCTTCAATAGTTGAAGAATACATGAAAGAAATTACAAAGCTTACTGGTAGAGAGTATAATTGTTTCGATTACTATGGAGCAGAAGATGCCGAAAGAATTATAGTTGCTATGGGTTCTGTAACAGAATTAACAGAAGAAACAGTAGATTACTTAAATGCTAAAGGTGAAAAAGTTGGTCTTGTTAAAGTAAGATTATTCAGACCATTCTCAATGGAAAGATTAAGAAAAGCTATCCCTTCAACAGTTAAGAAAATTGCAGTTTTAGATAGAACAAAAGAACCAGGTTCAGCTGCTGAGCCATTATTACTTGATGTAAGAAACGCTTTCTTCGGAGTAGAGAATGCTCCTGTAATAGTTGGTGGTAGATTCGGATTAGGTTCAAAAGATACATTACCAAGAGACATCATAGCTGTATTTGAAAACTTAAAAGGTGATGCAGTTAAAGATGCGTTTACATTATCAATCATTGATGACGTAACAAATACATCATTAGATGTACCAGCATGGGCTGAAGAAGTTGATACAATACCAGAAGGAACAAAATCATGTAAGTTCTGGGGACTTGGATCAGACGGAACAGTTGGAGCTAACAAAAGTGCTATCAAAATCATCGGGGACCACACAGATATGTATGCTCAAGGTTATTTTGCATATGATTCAAAAAAATCAGGTGGTATCACAATTTCTCACTTAAGATTTGGTAACAAGAAAATTAAGTCACCTTACCTTATAAACCAAGCTGACTTTATTGCTTGTCATAACCAATCATATGTTAAGAAATATGATGTTTTAGAAGGTCTTAAAAAAGATGGTAAGTTCTTATTAAATACAATATGGACACCAGAACAAGTAGAAGAAAAATTACCAGCATCATACAAAAGATATTTAGCTGAAAATAACATCAAGTTCTACACAGTTAACGCTGTTAAGATTGCTCAAGAAATTGGTCTTGGTGGAAGAATTAACATGATAATGCAATCAGCATTCTTCAAAATTGCTAACATTATCTCAGTTGAAGATGCAGTTAAATACTTAAAAGAAGCTGTTGTTAAATCATATGGTAAAAAAGGACAAAAAGTTCTTGATATGAACTTTGCTGCAATAGATAAAGCTATAGATGCTATAGTTGAAATTGAAGTAAAAGATTCATGGAAAAATGCTACAGATAATAACAAAGTTGCTGCTGAAACAAGTACTAAACCAGCATTTATAACAGATATAGTTGAACCTATAAACAGATTAGAAGGTGACAAACTTCCTGTATCAGCATTTAACGGATATGAAGATGGTACATTTGAAGCTGGAACAGCTGCTTACGAGAAGAGAGGAATTGGTATAAATATTCCTGAGTGGGTAGCAGAAAACTGTATCCAATGTAACCAATGTGCATTCGTATGTCCTCACGCTACAATAAGACCAGTTCTTATGACTGAGGAAGAAGTTAAGAATGCTCCAGAGCATACTAAGTCATTAGTAGCTAAAGGAATTAAATCAGAGGAGCCATTAAACTTCTCAATCACAATTTCACCTCTTGACTGTACAGGATGTGGAAACTGTGCTCAAGTATGTCCTGCTAAAGATAAAGCTTTAGTTATGAAACCACAAGCTTCACAAGCAGAACAAGCTAGAGTTTGGGATTACTGTGTTGATGAAATATCACCAAAAGCTAACCCAATGAACAACAAAACACTTAAAGGAAGCCAATTTGAGACACCACTTCTTGAGTTCTCAGGTGCATGTGCTGGATGTGGAGAAACTCCATACGCTAAACTTGTAACTCAATTATTCGGTGAAAGAATGATGGTAGCAAACGCTACAGGATGTTCATCAATTTGGGGTGGATCAGCTCCTGCTACACCTTATACAAAGAACCACGAAGGTAGAGGACCAGCTTGGGCTAACTCATTATTTGAAGATAATGCTGAATTTGGTCTTGGTATGTTTGTAGGTGCTGAAAAAGTTAGAGAAGGTCTTAAAACTAAAGTTCAAGCTTTAGCAGAAAGTCTTTCAGATTCAGATAAAGCTATCGTAGCTGACTGGATAGAAAACTACACTAACGGTGAAGGTACAATAACAA
Source organism: Sarcina sp. (assembly GCA_051650825.1). Taxonomy (GTDB): domain Bacteria; phylum Bacillota; class Clostridia; order Clostridiales; family Clostridiaceae; genus Sarcina. Next base: position 8,047 of record JBOFRC010000007.1, read on the forward strand.
GAACAGAAAACTTAATTAATGTATTAGAAGCTAATGGAAGCGACCTTGCTAAAGAAATCTTAACATCAAAAGATTACTTAGCTAAGAGATCTCAATGGATCTTCGGAGGAGACGGATGGGCTTACGATATCGGATACGGTGGAGTTGACCATGTACTTGCTTCAGGTGAAGATATAAATATTCTTGTATTTGATACAGAAATTTACTCAAATACAGGAGGACAAAGTTCAAAATCAACACCTACAGCTGCTATAGCTAAATTTGCTGCAGCAGGTAAACAAACTAAGAAGAAAGATCTTGGTATGATGGCAATGAGCTATGGATATGTATATGTAGCACAAGTTTCAATGGGAGCAGATAAGAACCAAGTTCTTAAAGCTATCGCAGAAGCTGAAGCACATAAAGGACCATCTCTTGTAATTGCTTATGCACCATGTATCAGCCAAGGTATTAAACTTGGAATGGCTAACTCACACTTAGAAGCTAAGAGAGCCGTTGATTGTGGATACTGGGGATTATACAGATTTAACCCAGCTCTTAAAGAACAAGGTAAAAATCCATTTACACTTGATTCAAAAGAACCAAAAGCTGATTTTAGAGAATTCTTATTAGGAGAAGTAAGATTTGCATCACTTCTTAAAGCATTCCCTGATCAAGCAGAAGGTTTATTTGCTAAGACAGAGAAAGATGCTATGGAAAGATTAGAAGGATATAAAAGACTTGCTAATCAAGAATTTTAATAAATAAGATAAGATAGTGACTTAGTCACTATCTTATTTTTTTTATTGATCTTTTTTAAGATATTAGATTTATATAGGAAAATTTAAATATAAGCAAAAAAATCAAAGAATATCTGAAAAATATTATATAATATGAAATTAAATTAATAAATTTTGCTAAAAGACTTTTAATATAACTAAAATAAGGTTAAAATAAGAATATAATTATTCCTATAAGGAGGAAATGAATATGTCAGATAAAGAATTAAACGGATGTTGTGGTGGTCATGACCACGATGAGAATCATGAGTGTGGATGTGGAGAAGGATGCGGATGCGGACATGACCACGAAGAAACAATGGTTGTTGATTTAGAAAAAGAAGATGGAACAATTGTAAGTTGTCCAATAGTAGATGCTTTCGAATATAATGGAAATGGATACGCTTTAGTATACAATGAAGAAGAAGAAGGAATATACTTATTTAAAGAAGAAGGCGAAGAGGGAGAATTAGTAGTTCCTGATGAAGCTGAATTTGAAGAAGTTACAAAATACTATGAGGAAAATATTGCTGAATAGTATATATTATTTAAAGACTAAAAGTTTAAAACTTTTAGTCTTTTTTTTTATTTGAAGAATTATATTAAGATGAATGATTGTTTAGGTTTAGTTATAGTTTACTTTCTATTTAAATACTTAGTTTAATTTTAAATGTATATTTTTGTATAAGATTAAGAGAAACAATTCTTGCGTTAATTAATTTTGATTCTTAAATTGAGAATTAAATTATTTTTTTATAAATAGAAAACTGTATAAAATAAAGTACAAATAAATGAAAAAATGCCAAAAAATGTAGAAAATGATAATTAAATTTGATATTATTTAAATAAATAAGGGAGGGGTAAAATGGAAAACCTTAAATTTATACAATTTAATATGATGCAATCTAATAAAAATTTAGGATATATACATAATAAGAATATATATTTTCCAAAGGGAATAAATGAAATAAAGATAACTGCACATGATAGAACTCTTTTTAAAATAAATAATCAATTGAGGAAAGAATCTATTGTAAATATAAATGACAGCGTTGAAATAGCAATTTTTAATGATGAAGCAATCAGAAAAATGGATTTAATAATTGAAAAAAATAATATGTTAGCAACTTTAGAATGTATTTATGAAGAAGTTTCGGTATATGAGCTAAAGAGAGTTAACTTTATAAATGAACTAGAACTTAATATTGTAGAAAGTGATAGGAAAAAAGCTAATAGATATAAGGCAGATGAAATTATTGCCTTTTTAAGAAAAAATGGGATTGTATTTGGAATACAGTATAAAGAATTTCAGAAGATTTTAGAAGGGCGTGGAAAAGGTATTATTGCTAAGGGACTAGAATCAAAAGTTACAATTGATGACTATATAGAGTTGCAGAGTATAGAAGCTGAAAATATTGATGAATTAGAAAAAGTTAATTATTTAGAAAAAAATAAAATTAATAGTGTTAAACAAGGCGAGGTAATAGCTAAAGTTATTAAGGGAACTTTAGGCATTGAGGGTAAGAATATAAAAGGAATTTTAATTCCTGTAAAGCCTATTAAATCTTTAGATTTAAAATTGGGTGAAGGTGTAAAAAAAGTTGGGGATTCTATTATTGCGACAATAGCAGGACTTCCTATTTATATAGAAAAAGCTCATAAGTTTGAAATAAAAAAAACTTATGAGATACCTTTAAATGTTGATTTTAAAACTGGGAATATAAAGTTTAATGGAGCAGTGAATGTTGAAGGATCTGTTGAAGAAAACTTATCTGTTTATGGAGCACATGCTGTAAAAATAAAAGGTGATGTGACACTAGCAAAGATTAGTTCTCTTGGAAATATTAATATAGAAGGTAAAGTTTTACAAAGTAATATACAATGTGTTTTTTTAGAGAGTCAATTTATAAAGAAAAAAAGTATGTTAGAAATTTTAGAAAATGATTTTGTGAACTTAAAAAGGGATATTGAAATCATTCTAAATAATAATTTGATAAAAGATAAGAAGCTAGGTAGTATTGTTAAGGCTTTATTAGATAGCAAGTATAGTAGAATAGTAAAATTTTATGATTTTATTAAGAATGATATAGAAAGTTTATTTGGTGATATGCACCTTTTATCTAAAATTTATGAAAAGAAGATTTTAAGACTAGCAATTTTGAATATTAAGTCTATTGATGAATTTGACGATATTTTAAATGTTATAGAAAAATATTTAATTGATATGGAAGTTATTTTCAGTTTAGATAGTAATATTTCTATAGCTTATGCACAAGGTACTAATATTAATTCTAAGGGCTTAGTTAATGTTAAAAGTGGAGCGTATGTATCTAATATAATATCAGATGATAGCATTATATTTTTAGATAGTGATACTAGTTTAAGGGGAGGATATTTAAAAGCTAAAAAGAAAATTAAAGCTCCTGTTATAGGGACAAAGTCAGGAGTTGTAACAGAACTTGAAGTTGAAAAATTAGGATACATTGAGTGTGAAAGAGCATATTTTAACACGAAGTTTATAGTGGGTAAACAAAGTGTAATTTTAGAAGAGAATTATAGGAATTTAAAAGTATTTTTAGGTAAGGATGATAAGATTGTAATTGATGGATTGAAGTTTTAAGGAGAGAAAGATGGATTATTGTAAAGTCTTAATATTTGAACTAGATGGCAAAGAGTATGGCATTGAAATTGAAAATGTTGAGAGAATTATAAGTTGTGTAGGTATTACAGAAATTCCAAATACTGATAGTGGTATAGAGGGAGTTATTGAATATGAAAGTACTACATTAACTGTAGTAAATATTGCTAAAGTGTTTGATATCAGTGATTCATTAATAAATGAACAAGAAGATAAGACGGTAGTTATTACAATGAATGAAAAGAAACTAGGAATAAGAGTTAGTTGTGTTAAAGAAGTAAGACATATGTATTTAGAAGAAATTTATGAACTTCCTTTGATTGTTAAATCAGAAAAAACAAGTTTTATCAAAGGGTTAGTAATACAACATAATAAAATTATGATTTTATTAGATAGTAAAAGTTTTTTTGAACGTTGGTAAAGTTCAGTGTGTAGGTGATTAGGTGGAAAAAGATGTGATTGTTGGAATCGCTGATTTTAAAATTACAAAGGCTCCTAGAGGGATATTTACTATTGGTCTTGGGTCGTGTGTTGGAATATCATTATTTGATAGTAGAAGTAAAGTAGTAGGGTTAATTCACATAATGCTACCTTCTAGCAATACATTTTCTAATGAGATTAATCCATATAAATTTGCTGATACAGCTATACCAAAAGCTATTGAAGTGATGGTGAAAAGTGGTGCAGTAAGAAGTAATATAACTGCTAAAATAGCTGGAGGAGCTCAGATGTTTAAATCTATGGATAGGGCATTTTCTAATGAAATAGGAAAGAGAAATGTTCTAGCAGTAGAAGAAGCGTTAAAGACTAATGGGATTAGGTTACTTGGCAAACAAGTTGGTGGGAATAAGGGAAGAACTATGATGGTAAATTCTAATACAGGAGTGGTAACTATTAAATCACTTGGAAAGAATGTAATGGAGTTTTAGAGGGGAGTAATTATAAGTTTTCCTGTTTAATTAAGGTTAAGATTTAATTGATTTAAATCTTAAGGTGGTGTGAAGTTTGACTATGAAAGAGTTTTATACATGGGTGTATAAAGAATTAGGGATAGACCTTAGTGCATATAAACAGCAACAATTAGTAAGACGTATAGAGAGTCTTGTAAATAGGAGTAAAGCTAAAAATATAGAAGAGTATAAAAATCTTTTAGCTAATGATAGTGAAGAAAAAGTTAAATTTTTAGATTTTATAACTATTAATGTTACAGAGTTTTTTAGAAATCAGAATTTATTTGATGAGTTAGAAATTATTTTAAAGGGTGAAATTTTTAAGGGAGATAAAAGAATTAAGGTATGGAGTGCAGCGTGTTCATTAGGTTGTGAGCCGTACTCTATTGTTATGATGTTTTTAGAAAATGGGTATAAAAATTTTAAAGTTATTGCAACGGATATAGATGAAAATATACTTTTAAAAGCTAAAGATGCAATTTATAACCATAATGAAGTGAAAAATATGAATCCTAAATATTTAAAGTATTTTAGGATAGAAAATAAAAAGTATTATTTATCTAACGAAGTTAAGGGGAAGGTTATTTTTAAAAAGGCCGATTTAATACTAGATAATTATGAAGACAATTTTGATTTGATTTTATGTAGAAATGTAGTTATATATTTTAATTCAAATATTAAAGAAAAAATTTACAAAAAGTTTAGTACAGCTTTAAATAAAGATGGCATACTGTTTGTAGGAGCTACTGAGAGTATTTATAACCCAGATGCATTTTCTTTACGTAAAAGTTCTACATTTATCTACAGAAAAAAGTAAGGGGGTTTTTTTATGGATACAAGTCAGTATTTAAATATGTTTCTTGAAGAATCTAGAGACAATCTTAGAATTTTAAATGATAGTTTATTAGATTTAGAACAGGAGCCAGATGATTTAGAAAAAATTGCGCAGATTTTTAGAGTTGCTCATACAATTAAAGGTATGGCAGCTACTATGGGGTTTGCTGATATAGCAGAACTTACTCATAAAATGGAAGATGTGTTAACTAAGTTTAGAGACGGCGAATTAAAAATAACAGAAAAGGTAGTTACTATTTTATTTAAGTGTCTTGATACTCTAGAAAAAATGGTAGATAGAGTTGAAGATGGAGATAATGAGACTACTGATATAACTGAAATGATAAAGTTATTAGAAGAATGTTCGATAATATTAGATGAAAGTGACTTAGAGGTTAATATAACTAAAGAAATAAATGAGCAATTATTATTAAATGATTATGATATAAGTGTAATGAGACAAGCTAAAGAAGGTGGGTTTAATTCTTTAAGGATTAAAATAAAGCTTTGTGATAGTACATTACTTAAGTCAGCAAGAGTATTTTTAATTTTTAAAGATTTAGAAGATTTAGGAGAAATTATAAAGTCGTATCCTAATACAGAAGATATAGAAGATGAAAATTTTGATTTAGATATTGAGTTAGTTATGATTACTCAATCTTCAAATGAAGAAGTCCTTGATTTAATTTCAAAAATATCTGAAATTGAAACTTATAGTGTAGAATGTATAGATTTTGATTCGGCAAAAGTTTTAAGAGAAAAAGAAATAATTTTAGATAATGCAGAAATAGTAAAAGAGCCTTTAGTTTCTAAAAATATAAAAGTTGAATCTAAAACGATAGAAGTAAAAACAAAAGTGGAGAAAACAACAGCAAATAATAAAAAGAAAAATAATTCTAAATCGACTCATCAATCAGTAAGAGTCGATTTAGATAGACTTGATAAGTTAATTAATATGGTTTCTGAACTTGTTATAAATAGGACAAGACTTGAACAGATTGCTACAGATCAAAGATGTTTAGAGCTTACTGAAACTTTAGAGCAGGTTGCAAGAACAACTTCTGATTTACAAGACCTTGTTATGAAGATAAGAATGTTACCGTTAGATGTTGTTTTTAATAGATTCCCTAGAATGATAAGAGATGTGTCTGTAGAACTTGGAAAAGAAGTTAATTTCATAATAGAGGGAAAGGATACTGAACTTGATAGAACTGTAATAGATGAAATAGGTGAGCCATTAATTCATTTGCTTAGGAATGCAGTTGATCATGGGATTGAATCAAAAGAAGAAAGAGTGAAGAATGGAAAATCAGCAGTTGGTACTATTATTTTAACTGCATATCAAGAAGGAACTAAAGCGGTTATTAAAGTTCAAGATGATGGCGCAGGAATAAATATAAATAAAGTTAGAGCTAAAGCTGAGAGAGTAGGAATAGATACAGAAGGTTTATCAGATGATGAAGTAAGAAATTTAATTTTTTCTAGCGGATTTAGTACAAATGAAGAGGTTACAGATATATCAGGAAGAGGGGTTGGTATGGATGTTGTTAAGACAAAGATATCAGCACTTGGAGGATCGGTAGATGTAATAAGTGAAGAGGAAATAGGATCAACTTTTGTTATAAAGTTACCACTTACTCTTCAAATAATACAAGCATTATTAGTTAAAGTTGGACAAGAGAATTTTGCTATTTCATTAGGATTTATAGATAGAGTTATAGATTTTAATTCAATTAGTATAAAGAATAGTAATTCTAAAGAAGTGATTATATATAGAGATAGAGTTATTCCTCTTGTTAGATTAAATGAACATTTTGGAATAGATGCAGATGAATATAATAATGAGAAATTTGTTGTTATAGTAAAGGTAGCTAATAAAGAAATAGGACTTTTAGTAGATTCGCTTTTAGGACAACAAGAAGTTGTTATAAAGCCTCTTGGAAATAGTCTTGCTAATATAGAGGAGTATATTGGTGCAACTATACTTGGGAATGGATTAGTTACTTTAATAATAGATGTCGCAGCACTAGTTTAGTAAGTGGGGATGATATATGGGATTTAATGATTTAACATATATGCAGATAGATGCATTAAAAGAAATTTCTAATATAGGAGCTGGAAATGCAACAACTGCTTTATCAAAAATGCTTGATAAAACTATAGATATGGAAGTTCCTCTTGTTAAAATTTTAGAGGTTGAAGATATTTATAATCAAATAAATTTAGAGCAGGTAGTAGCAGGAGTTATTATAGAGGTAAAAGGAGATATAACAGGAAATATTCTTTTTATATTTAAAGAAGAAACAGCTATGGATATTATTAAAAGACTAACAGGGATTGATGATGAATCTTTTGATGAAATGGGGGAGTCAGTCATCTGTGAAATTGGGAATATAATATCAGGGGCATATATGAATGCTATATCAACATTTACAGGCCTTAAAATGATAGCGGGGATTCCTGCTATTGCACATGATGTAGCAGGAGCAGTTGTTCCTTCAATGTTTCTTGCATTAGTAGAAGATGCGGGGAAAATTTTAGAGATTAAAGCTGTTTTAAAAAGTTATGATAAGGGGAATTTAGAAGCAGCATTTTTTTACCTGCCAACGCAGGATTCATTAGAAAAAATTTTTAATTCGATAGGACTTAATTAGGAGGAGTTATAGTTATGGCAAAAGTATTAATAGTTGATGATGCAGCATTTATGCGAATGATGGTAAAGGATATTTTAGAAAAAAATGGTTTTGAGGTTGTAGGTGAAGCTAGTAATGGTCTAAAGGCTATTGAGTTATACAAGCAGGAGAGACCAGATGTTGTAACAATGGATATAACAATGCCTGAAATGGATGGAATAGAGGCTGTTAAAGAAATTAAGAAATTTGATCCGAATGCAAAAATAATAATGTGTAGTGCTATGGGGCAACAAAGTATGGTTATGGATGCTATAAAGGCTGGGGCGAGAGATTTTATTGTTAAGCCATTTCAAGCTGATAGAGTTTTAGATGCTATAAATAAAGTATTAGGATAAAGTTAGGATGGGAAAAGGAGCTTAAAGTTTATGCAAATAGTTGTTTTTAAATTAGGGAATGAAGAGTTTGCAGTTGAGACCTTAAAAGTTCAAAATATTAGCAATAATATGGTTGTTACAAAAGTACCTAAATCACCAGCTCATATAAGAGGTTTAATAAATTTAAGAGGAAATATTATATCTTTAATAGATATAAATTTACTGCTTGGGATTAATAATGAGTTTAATGAAAAAGGAAATATAATAATTGTTGATATTGAAGAAGAAGAAATAGCAATATCTGTTGATAAAGTTAAGGAAGTTCTCGATATAGATGAAAAAATAATTCAAAAATTAGATGGCGAAGATGTAAGCGATTATGTTAAGGGGATTATAAATATTAAAGATAACATAATTACATTAATAGATTTAAATAAATTACTTGGCAATTAGATAGTAAAGGGGTAGATTACATGGCAGATGTATTATCTCAGAGTGAAATAGACAGCTTGCTATCTGCCTTGTCCTCTGGAGAAATAGAAGCAGAAGATATTAAAAAGGAAGAGGAAAAGCAGAGAGTAAAAATATATGATTTTAGAAGGCCTCAAAAGTTTGCTAAAGAGCATATAAGAACTTTAGAACTTGTTCATGATAATTTTTCAAGGTTATGTTCAAATTATTTAACAGGTAAAATGAGAAAAAACTCTAAAGTTAAGCTTGTTTCAGTAGAACAAATAACATATGAGGAATTTATTCACTCTGTTTCGAACCCAACAGTTCTTATAAATTTTAAGTTTGCACCTTTAAATGGACTTTTAACATTTGAATTTAATCCTAGTTTTGTATTCCAAGTAATTGATATTTTATTTGGTGGAACTGGAGAGAAAAAGTATGTAGCAAAAGAGTTTACTGAAATAAACAAGGGTGTAATGGAGAGAATTTCAAAGGAAATGATCGAATGTTTAAAAACTGCATGGGAAGATATTTTAGAAATTAAGCCAGAATATGATAGCATGGAAAATAATCCAGCTTTGAATCAAACATTGGCTCCAAATGAACCAATAGCTTTACTTAATTTTTCTGTTGAAATTGGCAGCAATACAAGCATAGTAAATCTTTGCTTACCATATGTTAGTGTGGAAGAAATTATGGACAAGCTTGTTGTTGAATATTGGTTTGAAAATGATCAAAAAGGATTTAAAAAAGAGTATAGAGATCAAATTGAATCTAAAATCAAGGGTGTTAATATAGATATCAGTGTTGAGCTTGGCATTAGCAACATAATGGTAAGTGATTTCCTAAAGCTTGGAATAGGCGATATTATAAGGCTTGATAATCTTATAACGGATCCTGTAAAAGTTATGGTTGAGAATAAAGATTGTTATTATGCAAAACCAGGAATGGTTGAGAGTAATAGAGGAGTAGAGATTTTGGATGTAATAAAAGAGGAGGAAAAAAATAATGGCTGATGGGTTTTTATCACAAGAAGAGATAGATGCTTTGTTAAATGGCGACGGTAGTAATGATGACATAAAAAATAATGAAGAAGTTACTTTCTCAGATCAAGATAGAGATTTACTTGGTGAAATAGGTAATATATCTATGGGATCTGCCTCAACAGCACTTTCTCAGGTACTTAATCAGAGCGTAAACATAACAACTCCGGTAGTTAATATAACTACTATTGGGAAATTAAAAAGTAGTTTTGAGGTACCAAATATAGTTTTAGAGGTTGAGTATGTAACTGGTATTGTAGGAAAGAATATTCTTATGATGAAAATACCAGATGCAGCTGTAATAGCTAATCTTATGATGGGAGGTAATGGAATAGTTGAAAGCACTGAGCTTACTGAGATAGAAATTAGTGCCGTACAGGAAGCAATGAATCAAATGATAGGTTCTGCAGCTACGTCTATGGCAACTATGTTTGCAAGAGAAGTTAACATTTCGCCTCCAAACTCAAAGATTTGGGAAGATTTAACGGAAAGTATATCACAAGAACTTTCAGATGAGGAAGATATTATTAATATTTCTTTTAATATAAAAATAGGTGAGTTAGTAGATAGTCAAATAATGCAGATATTGCCTATAGAAACAGGAAGAAAAATTGTTAAAATTATGATGGGCGAAGAAGAGGTACAAGAATCTTTAGAAGAGAAAGAAAGTATTCTTGATATTAAACAAGATTGCCCAATAACTGAAAGAGTTGAAGAAAAAACAATAATAGAGGAAGAACCTATACATACTAAAACCATAGAAGTTGGGAAGGCGAAGTTTGAATCTTTAGATCCAGCTAAAACAAGCGGTTCATATAATAATATAGATTTGATTATGGATGTTCCACTTCAAGTATCAGTAGTTCTTGGAAAAACTAAAAAAAGTATCAAAGAAGTTTTGAATTTAGGGGTAGGATCTGTTATAGAACTTGAAAAGCTAGCTGATGAGCCACTTGAAATATTGGTTAATGGTAAGCAAATAGCATATGGAGAAGTTGTTGTTATAGATGAAAACTTTGGAATTAGAATAACTAGTATAGCAACTGGTGCTGAAAGAATTAAGAGTTTAAGATAATTAAAATACATTTCGTTAAGTAAATTTAACGAAGTGTATTTTTTGTTTATCTATAAATTTACTTAGAATCAATAAAATTTTAGGTTGTTAATATATTTGCAAAGTTTAAGTGGTAGAATAAAGTAAATTTAGACAATTAGTATAAATTTAGACATAAACTATACGATAATAAATAAGATAGCATAAGCTTAGGAGGTTTTTAGATGAGAATTAATAGTCTTAATTCATCAGGGGGAATAGCTAAAATATATGATAAAACAAGTATTAGTAAAAATAGTGATAGTACAATAAAAAATTCAATTTTAGATAAGATAGAAATTTCAGCTGAGGCTAAAAAGCTTCAAAAAATTGATATTCCTGTAATTGATGAGGCAGAGAAGATTAAAAAAATAAAAGAACTTATTAAAAATGAAAATTATGAGGTTGATAGTAAAAAATTAGCTAAAGCTATGCTAAACAGATTTAAGAATATGGGGGAATAGACATTGATAGTAAAGCTTAAAAAGATTGTAAAAATTGAAAAAGCAGCTGTTGAGAGACAACTAGCTTTACTTGATGAGCAAAATAGCTTAATAATGAAGAATGATCCAATAAAATTAGAAATGATAGTTGAAGAAATAAAACTTGTAAATAAAGAGATTGCAGAATCAGAAGTTACTAAAAGAAAAGTTTTAAATGGAAGGAATTTTAAAGAGTTTGTTTTTGAGTCAAAAGATGAAGAACTAGAAAATCTTTTTAGAGAAATTAGAAAGAAAGTAGATCTTTTAAGGCTTCAAAATGAAACTAATAAGCTTTTGATTAAACAACAACTTTCATATACAAATAGAATGCTTATGATTTTAAACCCTAATAGAGAAGCTAAAATGTATAACTCTTATGGGAAAATAGGTAGGTATTAAACTAAGAGTAAGGGAGAGAATGAAATGAGTTTATTTTCAGTTTTGAATGTAGGGAAGAGCGGTATGTTCACAGCACAGCAAAGCTTAAGCACAACAGCACATAACGTTACTAATGCTAATACTGTTGGATATTCAAAGCAAAGAGCTAAAATACAGACTACTAGACCACAATCTGTTTCAGGCGTAGCAGGACAAATAGGAACAGGAGCACAAGTAGAAGCAATAGAAAGAGTAAGAAATAATTTTTTAGATTTTCAGGTGAGAAATGAAACTGCTATTATGGGGACATATGATATGAGAGCGTCATATCTTATGCAAATGGAAGGTGTTTTTAATGAACCTTCAGATACAGGAATAGCTAGTCTTATGACTAAATTTTTTGATTCGTGGCAGGAATTATCAAAGCAGCCACATAGTTCGAATAATAGGACTGTAGTAGTACAACAAACTTTAGCCTTAACTGATTCTTTAAATCATACGGCTAAAAGGCTCAAAGAGTTAGCAGTAAATGCACAAAATGAGATAAAAAATTCAGTTAATGATATCAATTCTATGTTGAATCAGTTAGATGCTTTAAATAAAGAAATAACTACTGTTACAGTCGGAGGAAATGCACCAAATGATTTAATGGATAGAAGAGATTTAATTTTAGATGAAATAAGTAGAAAATTTGGGGTTTCAACAGATAATGCAAAGTTTAATGGATTAGATGTTACAGCAGCACAAGGCATGGGAAAGTTACCTCCATTTGTTAATGCAGACCCTAATGGGAATTATACTAGATTATCTTATGTAAATAATATTGAGATGGATAAGAGTGACCCATCAGGGAGTACTTATAAAATTTCGTATTATCAATTAGGAAGCATAGATAGTGAAAATAGTATGAAAACTTTGACTTTAAGAGATGTAACGCCTGAGCAATTAGATGGTCTTAAAAACTCTAGAGTTATAATGTCAGATCCAAGTGGAATGGCTGTTAAAGGTGATGGATCACCATTTAGAGATAAAGACACAGCTCTTGCAAGTGAAATTATGGTGTTCAAGCCTATGCAAGGTGAACTTGCAGGGGCTATATCTGTACAGGCAGATATAACAAATTATATGGGGCAACTTGATAAAATGGCAAAAGGACTTGCTTTTGCAGTAAATGCAATACATTCAGGAATGGAAAGTACAACTAGGGAGAATGGAATTCCTGAAAAAGATTTTATGCCTCTTTTTGTTAATTCAAGTGTAGCAAATTACAAAAATGGAACAAAGGAAATGATAAATTTAGATGAAATATTAGAAGCTGAATCAGAAATTACAGCTGCTAATATTAGCATAAATTTAGAGATTTTAAATGATCCTATGAAGCTTAAAACAAAAAGTAGAGATAGTGATTTTGCATATACATCAGAGAATTATTTAGATGGAGAAACAGATGGAGAAAGAGCACTTGCAATAGCTAGACTTAGAAATTCTATGATAAAGTTTCAGGATATAGATGTTTCTATTAAAACACGAGCAGATATGTTTGATATGAGCAGAGGTGGAAATAGACTTACTAATAATGGAATGAATATAGAAAATAATACTAGTGGTATGAGTATAGAGGCTTATTATAAAGATAGTATAGATAGACTCGGCGTTCAGAGTCAAGAAGCACAAAGAATGATACAAAACCAAGCAACTTTAGTATTTGATGTTTCTATGCAAAGAGAAAGTGTATCAGGAGTTTCTATAGATGAAGAAGCTATAAATATTGTTCAGTTTCAACATGCTTATAATGCTAATGCAAAAGTTATAGCTACTGTTAATGAGTTATTAGATGTAGTAGTAAATGGACTTATATAAGTTTAGGGAGGATTTTTTATGAGAGTTACAAATAAGATGATGACTTCGAGCTTTTTGAAAGGTATGAATCAGAATCTTGGACATATGCAAAAAGTACAAACACAATTAACGACAGGAAAAGAAGTAAGAAGACCTTCTGACAATCCTTTTGTGGTAGCAAGAAGTATGCAACTTTATAGTGATATAGCTGCAAATAAGCAATATAACACTAATATAAAAGATACTACAAATTGGCTAGATGCAACTGATACAGCTCTCGGACAGCTTACTGATACTATGCAAAGGATGAGAGAACTTATGGTTTCAGCAGGGAATGCAGCTTATGGACAAGATGAAAAGAATGCTATAAAAGATGAACTTAATCAAAGAATAGAAGAAGTTGGAACTATTCTTAATACTAGTTTTGATGGAAAATATATTTTTGGTGGGACAAGAGGAACTTTTAAACCTGTTATGACAGAAAAAGATGAAAATGGAAATATAAGCTTAAATTTTGCAACTAAAAGCGGTGAGAAGATACCACTTAATACTGAAAATTATAAGGATGCTGCACAGTTAGAGATGATAAAAGAGAATCTTACTGTAGAGATATCAAATGGAGTAACTATAGATTATAATGTTAACGCAAGTCAGTTGTTAGAATTTAACAACTCTAAGGGACAAGCTGTTAATGTAATGAATATTTTGGGGAATATTGTAAAAGATATAAGTTCTGATGATGTGGGTGAGGCTACAAATATTACAGGTGAACATTTAGATTCTATGACTGATGTTATAGATAATCTTTTAACTCTTAGAGCGGAAGTTGGAGCTAAACAAAATAGAATGGAATCGGCTGAGCTTAAAAATGAAGAGGAAAATTTCAATTTAACAGAAGTTTTATCTTTAAATGAAGATATTAACTTTGCACAAAAGAAAATGGAGTCAGCTACAATGCAGACAGTTTATATGGCATCACTTCAGACAGCATCAAAGGTAATACAACAAACATTATTAGATTATATGTAGGATAGGTGAAAAGAATGTGCAAAGTTAAGGGTAAGCAAAATGTTGAAAAATTAGTTTTTGAAAGTTTTAATTATGGTGAAATAAAGTATGTTAAAGAAGAAGTTATCAATTTTGAAAAAGGTATATTAGGATTCGAAGATTTACATAACTTTATTTTAAAAGATATAGAAGAAAATCAAAGTTTTAAATTACTACATTCGCTAGAAGATAATAGAATAGCTTTTGTTGTTTTAAATCCTTTTGATTTTATAGTTAATTATGAAATTGATTTAGATGAGGTTATCATTAGAAAACTAGACATAAAAACTGAAGAGGATGTTTATATTCTAAATACAGTGACTTTAAATAGTGACCCTAGTAAAATAACAACTAATCTTAGGGCTCCTATAGTCATTAATATAAAAAATAATAAAGCAAAGCAATTTATTTTAAAAAATGAGGAGTATAAAATAAAACATTCTTTAATGGAGGCAGAATAGATGTTAGCATTGACAAGAAAAACTAATGAAACAATAGTAATAGGTGATGATATAGAAATAACTATAGTTAAAATAGGTGAAAGTTCAGTTAAACTTTCTGTTAATGCACCAAAGAATATTAAAATACTTAGGAAAGAACTTGTAGATGATGTTAAAAAAGAAAATAAGGAAGCTATAAGTATAAGTTTAGATGTTTTAAAAGGGTTAAAATAGTTTTTTTAAATAAAGGGGTAAGGACATGTATCAACAAAAAGCACATAGTATTTATAAAAACAATAGTGTAAACTGCGCTTCAAAGGAACAGCTACTTTTAATGTTAGTTGATGGGGCTGTTAAATTTGCTAAAAGAGGGAAATTTGGAATAGAAGAAAAAAATATACAAGTAGCTCACAATAGTTTTGTTAGAGTTCAAGATATTTTTTCAGAGCTTATGGCTACTCTTGATTTAACATCAGGAGAATGGGCTAAAGATATTTTTGAGTTATATAAGTTTATAAATCAATTAGCAGCAGAAGCTAATTTAAAAAAAGACGCTAAAAAAGCTGATGAAGTTGTATATTTTGTTACTGAGATTAGAGATATGTGGCATGAAGTATATAGGATTAGTAAAATAGCAAATTAAAGACTTATAAAAAATATAGTGTAGGGAGTTTAGTGAAAATTAAATTCCCTTAAGTTTATTATAATTATTGATTCAAAAAGTGAGGGAGTACATATGAGAATTGGGGGACTAGCATCAGGTTTAGATACTGATACAATGGTAAAACAATTAATGATGCCTTATCAAATGAAGGCTGATAGAGTAAAGCAGGATAAAATATTATTAGAGTATAAGCAAAATTTATATAGAGATATAGCTAAGGATATGAAGAATATTTATACTAAGTATTTTGATATAGGATCTACTGCAAATAAGGGAACAAATTTAATTATGAGTTCAAATTATGATACTGTTAATTTTAAATCATCAGATAATAGTGTTTTGACAGCAAGAGGACTTGCTGGTGCTAAAACAGGGAATTATGATGTAGTGGTTAAGCAAAAGGCACAAGCATCAACAATGACTATAGGTAAGGATACTATGAAGGGAGATAGTTTTGAGCTTAAGATTGGTGAAGAAACAATAGCAGTGTCTCTTAAAGATGGTGATAAATCTATAGCAGGAGATGGAAAAGCTATAGTAGCTAATATTAATAAAGCTATAGAAAAACATAATAGTGACAATAAAGATGATTCTAGTAAACAGATATCAGCTAAGGTTTCTTATTCAGAACTTGGTGAAAATATTAGAATTGAAGGGAAGCTTACAGGTAAAGAAAATAATTTGAAGATGGAAGCTATAGAGATAGCACCTGATGGAACTAAAGTTGTTAAGGTAACAGGAGAGGGTTCAACAGATGCAAGTGTTGAAATTATAGATGCATATGGAAATAAAGCAACAAAAGATTTTCCAAGCAATGTATTTGTTATTGATAATGTTGAATATTCAATACATGGCGTTTCAAAGGAGTCAAATGGAACGCAAGAATCTATAAGACTTTCAGGCGTAACAGATACTACAAAAATTGTAGATAATGTTAGAGCTTTTGTAGAAGAGTATAATGAATTAATAGATAAAATGAACGGATTTATGGGGGAAAAACAGGATAAAAGTTTTAAACCTCTAACAGATGAACAAAAAAAAGAAATGTCTGAAACGGAAATTAAATTATGGGAGGAAAAGTCTAAAAAAGGACTTTTAAGAAATGATGATATTTTGTATAGTACAGTTAATGAACTTTTAGGACACATATCTACAGGAAGTGGAAAAAGTCTTAAAGATATAGGTATATCAACTAACCCAGATTATAGAACTCAAAAAGGAAAGTTAGTTTTAGATGAAGAAAAATTAGCAAAAGCATTTTCAGAGAATGGAGAAGAAACTAGAAAAATGCTTACAGGAACATTTAATAAAATTAAGGACACTTTTAATCAGGTGGCTATAAGTTCGACTTCTAAAATTGCAAAAAGGGCTGGGACAGAAGGTGGAGTTACAGCATTTAATAATGAATTAAGCAAAAAGATGGAGCTTAAGCAAAAAGAATATGAGAAGCTATATAAAAGTTTAGCAAAAAGAGAGAGTCAGTATTATGCAGAGTTTTCTAGGCTTGAGGTAGCAATGAATAAGGCAAATGCACAGATGTCACAATTTATGAGTATGGGAGCTATGTAGGATGATAGAAGTTTTATTAGAGGAATATAAAAATTTATCAATAGCAATATTAGCAGAATTAGACAAAGAAAGATTTGAAAAGCTTGAGTCTTTATTAGAAAAAAAAGATGAAATTCAGGAAAAAGTAAAAGGACTTAACATTGATAGCGAAAGGCTTAAAGGGCTTTTTAAAAACTTTGAAACTATAGAACTTGATGAAAAAATAATTGAGAAAATGACAAGTAAAAAAAGTGCAGTAAAAGAAAAAATTAAGGAAGTAAGTAAAAGAAGACAAGCGAGTAATGTTTATGCTAATGCACAAAATAAAATTCAATTTTTAAATATGAAATTATAAATATAAATTAATAGAAAGAATACTATAAAAGAGTTATATAAGCGAATAAAAATTTTGCTTATATAACTCTTTATTTTATTTGAAAAAAGCTTGTAAATCTTATGAATGTTAATAAAATGTAAATTACAAAAAATGTATTAAAGAAAAAGAAAAGGTACCGATAATAAAGGTGTGAGAGGGGAATCCTCGAAATAAAAAATAAATTAAATGAAGAGACCGAGACAAGGATGTCACAAAAGGTTCAAATCAAGGAGGAATAATAATATGATTATCAATCACAATTTAAATGCTATGTCAGCACACAGACAAATGGGAATTAATACAGGTAACCAAGGTAAGGCTATCGAAAAATTAAGCTCAGGTTTAAGAATTAACAGAGCTGGAGATGATGCAGCAGGTCTTGCTATCTCAGAGAAAATGAGAGGACAAATTAGAGGTCTTGAAGGTGCTTCAAGAAATGCACAAGATGGTGTTTCTCTAATACAAACAGCAGAAGGTGCTTTAAATGAAACTCATAATATTCTTCAAAGAATGAGAGAATTATCAGTTCAGGGTGCTAATGACACTAACGTATCTGAAGATAGAGAAGCTATAACTAAAGAGATGAATGCTTTAAAAGAAGAAATTGATAGAATTTCTACTGATACAGAGTTTAATGGTCAAAAACTATTAAATGGAGAGTTTAAAGACAAAAATCTTCAAATTGGTGCAAATACAAATCAAAATGTTGGTTTAGATATTAGTAATATGAATTCAGATGCCCTTGGGTTAAATGGTACTGATAAAGTTGTTGCAACAGAAATTAAGCCAGAAATGCAGACAACACCAGCAGGAACAAAACACACAGCAAGTGCAGAATTAGATATTACAGGTATTCAAGCTGGAGCTGTAAAAATAAATGGTCAAGATGTTACTGTTAAAGCAGGAGATGGTGTAGCAGAAGTTGCTAAAGCTATAAATGATGCTGGTATAACTGGTGTTACTGCTGAGGTAGTAGATGGAAAAGTAACAGTTAATATGAGTGCAGATACAGCAGGGGATTTAACAATTGCAGCTGGTACAACAACAGATGCAGGGATTACAGGACCAGCAACAACAGCTACAACTCCTCCATCACCAGAAAAAACTGGATTAAAAGAAGAATTAAAAGTTGGTATAGAATTAAATGGAGAAGTTAAAGAAATTACTTTTGCTGCTGGTTCTAGTATAGACGAAATGAATGATACACTTAAAGCGACAGCTGGTCTTGAAAAATTAACAGCTAGTATCGCTGCTGATGGAAAGTTATCAATTACATCATCAGAAGCTACAGATAAGTTAGTTGTTGGTGAAAAGTTAGGTAGTGTTAGTGTGGACAACCATGAAAGTGCTACTAAATCAATTACTGTTTTAGACAATGCTATAAATCAAGTTTCAAGTCAAAGAGCTGACCTTGGAGCGTTACAAAATAGATTAGAGCATACGATTGCTACAAACAATAATTCAGGTGAAAATTTACAAGCTGCTGAGTCAAGAATAAGAGACGTTGACATGGCTAAAGAAATGATGAATTTATCAAAGAATAACGTATTAGTTCAAGCGGCTCAAACAATGCTTGGGCAAGCTAATCAACAACCAAATCAAGTATTATCATTATTAAGATAATCAAAGTTTTTAAGAGTGGGAGAAATCTCACTCTTTTTTTATGTAGTTTTATAGAGTATTTCCAATAATAAAATAGACGTATTTTAGGAGGCAAAAAATTATGAGTGCAGGGACAGAAAATAGTATTAACTTATTAGCTACACTTGTTACTCTTAGAAAATAATTCTATAAATAGATAAGAAACTCTGTAAATTTTTTGCGAATACTAATTTAATATTTTACTTTTGACAAATGTTTTGTGTGAATAGTATGGTATAGTTTTCTCATTCTTAAAAGATACTTTACGCAAAAGAATGAGGGGGACATTTTAATGGAGATAGTCAAAAAAATTAATGTTGAATTATTTAGAATTAAGACAGAGGTTAGAGAAAGTGTTAATCTATTAAATAATAACTTACTTTATGCATATGAGAACTTGCCTGATATTATAGAACAAATAGTCAGTGTAATAGATGTTCTTGAAAGCAATAAAGATGAATTAGGTGATTTTGATGGTAATGAGGCTGTTATTGAGAATATTAATCAGCTAGTTAGCGCCTTAGAAAATAAAGAGTGTGAAAAAATACGAGAAATTTTAGATTTTGAAGTTTTAGAAAACTTAGATGATATACATATACAATTAAGACATAAATTAAATTTAGTAGAAGTATAAAATTGCGAGAAAAGGCTTATAGACATTAGTTTATGAGTCTTTTCTTATTTAAAGTTATAGAATATATTATCCGATATATAACTTATAAAGATATGAAAATTTGAAGTATTACACAATAAGGAGAAATAATTATGAGACTACATAATAATCTTATGTCACTAAATATTTTTAAAAACTATCAAAATAATTTAGCTGATAATACAACGGCACTTTCAAGAATATCATCAGGTTCGAAAATTATGAGTGCAAAAGATAATCCACATAAACTTGGGCAGAGTGAACATTTGAGACTTCAAATAAAGGGACTTCAAGCTGCGAATAGAAATGTTCAAGATGGGGTTTCTATGATGCAAACTGCAGATGGAGGGATTGATGGGATTTCTGAATCTCTTATTAGAATGAGGGAGCTTGCAATACAATCTAGTAATGATAGTTTACATCAAGATGATAAAAAATTAATACAGCAAGAAATTGATAGTTTGAAAAATAATATAAACGATTTGGCTAATAATACAGAATTTAATGGAGTAAAACTTATTGGGGATAAAAATGTAAATGATAATAGATACCCACTTTCACATTCTATGACTTCAGGGGCTAATTCTGGGGAAGAAATTTTAATTCCAAGATATGATTTATCTACACATATGCTTATGGATGATAATGGGAATACAATAGATAAACTTGATATTACAAATGGGAATATAAATGATGCATTAGAAACCATAGATAAATCTATGAAAACAGTTAGTGATGCGAGAAGTAAATTTGGGGCTATTGCAAATAGATTTGAAAGTCTTAGTAATAAGCAAAGTAATAGTGCTCTTATGTTAGAGGGGGCAGAGGCTAAAATAACAGGAGCTGATATAGCGATGGAAATGATGGAGTTTGCAAGAACTAACATTTTAGTTGAAGCTAGTAATTATATGATGGCTCAGACGAAGGAGCTACCAAATGATGTTTTAAGAGCTATTGAAAGGCTTTAATAAAATGTTTTTTTAGACAATTTTTAGACGAATATTAGAATGTGTTCAAAAAAAATTAAATTTTGAAAAATAGAAAAAGTAAATAATTTGTTAATTGAATTAAGCAAATAAAATGTATTTTCAATATAAATCTTGGTAAAAAATGTTTTTTTTATCAAGATTTTTTTAATTATAAATATTTATATAGATGAATTATTGTTTAGAACAGAAAGTTTAATTTTGAATTGAAAATAATTAAAAAAAATCAAATAAAAAACTTGATTATTTAATAAAATGTTAAGTAAAAAAGAATAAATTTGTTATATAGACAAATAACTTTGCCAATTTTATCGGATTACTGTATAGAAAAATATACCATTTGAAGATATAATATGAATATAACTATTTATGGAAGTAAGGTAATAAAAAGGTATTAATTAAAAAAATTACATAATGGGAGGGTGCTATGGCAGTATATATGGATTCAGGGTCATATACTTACGAAATGATAAAAAGAGGGCTAGATACGGCTACTATGAGACAAAAAGTTATAGCTAACAATATAACTAATGTAAATACTAAGGGATATAAGAAGTATAATGTTAGTTTTGAAAATACATTAAAGGATGTAACAAATACTCTTAGAAACGAAGGGCGAATAAAAGTTTCTGATAGGAAAATTGGAGATATAAGAGTATCAAAAGATACAACAACATCTATGAATATGAATGGAAATAATGTTGATATTGAAACAGAAAAGGTAAATCAAGCAGCTAATACGATTTTATATAATACATTAGTTGGAAAGGCAAGTTCAAAACTTGCTACTAAAAAGTACATAATAAGTGGAGGACGATAGTCTATGAGCGGTATGTTTTCAACTATGCGTATAAGTGCTAGTGGTCTTGCAGCAGAGAAGTTAAGACTTGATGTAACGGCTTCGAATATTGTAAATAGCACAACAACTAGAGGAGCAAATGGAGAGCCTTATAGAAGAAAAATAGCGATTTTTCAAGAAAATTTAGATAAAGCAATAGGAATGAATGGAGTTAAGGCAGTAAAAATAATAGATGATGATTCTGATTTTAGATTAAAGTATGATCCAGGACATCCTGATGCTGATTTAGAAACAGGTTATGTTGCTATGCCAAATGTTAATATTTTAAATGAAATGGCAGATATAATAGCAGCTTCTAGAAGTTATGAGGCGAATATAGAAACATTAAATGCTTCTAAAGCAATGTTGGTAAAAGCTTTAGAAATAGGGAAGTAAGGGGTAAGTATTTATGGAAATCAATAGTATAAATAATAATTTATTTACTAGAGTATCTGATATAAATAATAATTTGTTTTTAAAAGAAACTAGTAAAAATGAGAATAGTAACGAAGATAGGGTTTTAAATTTTGCAAAGGTTTTTAGAAAACAACTTGATGAGGTTAATGCTAAACAGATAGAAGCGGATATTATGACACAAAAGATGATAAAGGGAGACGATGTAAATATACATGATGTCATGATATCAGGAGAAGAGGCTAATCTTTCTTTGCAGTTAGCTATGCAGGTTAGAAATAAGCTTGTTGAAGCTTTTCAAGAGATAAATAGAACACAGATTTAGTATTTGTTTAAATAAGGGGTTTAAAATAAATGGAAAAAATAAAGGGGTTCCTAAGGACAGTTTTAGAAAAGTTTAAGGAAATGGGAAGATTAGCGAGAATTTCCATTATAGTAGCTCTAATTGCAATAATAATAGGAATAGTTTTAGCTTTAGTTTATTCTATGAATAATAAATACCAAGTTCTATTTACTGGATTAGAAGCAAAAGATGCAAAGATGGTTACAGAAAAATTGGAAGATTTAAAGGTTGATTTGAAAATTGAGGGAAATACTATTTTAGTTCCAAAGGAAAAGGTTGATAAATTAAGGCTAGAGCTCGCACCAAGTCTTAATGGTGGAAGTGTAGGATATGAGCTTATGGATGAGGCAAGTTCTTTTGGAATTACATCAGAAGAGTTTGCATTAAAAAAACTTAGAATGACACAGGGGGAAATAGAAAAAACAATAAAAAGTTTTCCTCAGATTGAAAATGCGAGAGTACATATAACTTTACCTAAAGAAACGGTTTTTGTTAATGAGAAAAAAGAGGGAAGTGCTGCAGCTTACATTCAACTTAAAGCAGGCGAAAGTTTAGAGGCAGGACAAGTTAAATCAATAGTTGCACTTATATCATCATCAGTGGACGGTATAAAAAAAGAGAGTGTAGAAGTAATAGACCAAAATATGAAGCTTTTATCAGAAGGATTATTTTCAAGTGAAGGTGGTCAAAGTATAAGTTCAGGGGAAGCTGTAGCAAATCAAAGAAGCCTAGAAGCAAAGTATGAGGGTGAACTTGAAAATAGTGTATATGATCTTTTAAATCCTGTTCTTGGAAATAATAAAATAAAGACACAAGTAAACGTTGAACTTGATTTTGATTCAAAGCAAAAAACTGAAATTATAGTTGATCCTAATAAGGTTATAAAAAATCAAACAACAATCAAAGAATCAAGCCAAGACGGAGCAACTTCAACAGGACCAGTTGATGATAATATGAATAATAATATAGAAGATGCTAGTTCTACAGGTGTTAATAGAGAAGAACAAGTAACTGAATATGAAATTGGTAAAACTGAAATTAAAAACATTAGTGCTCCAGGAGAAGTAAAAAGAGTTACAGCATCAGTTGTTATTGATGGAAAACTTGATACTGATACAACTGAAGCAATAAAGGAACTTGTTGGAACTGCAATAGGGTATAAACAAGATAGAGGAGATCAAATTTCTGTTGTTAGTATGAATTTTGATCAAGAACAAAAGGAAACTGCTGCAAAGCAAATAGAGCTTATGAATCAGCAAGCTAAAAAGGAAAAAATAACAAAAATAGTTGCATATTCAATTGTGCTTATACTTGCAATAATACTTTTAGCATTTTTAGTATCTTATGTTAAAAAGAAGAATGAGAAAAGTAAGGAAAAAGAACAAGAAAGAAGATTAAATGTAGTTGTAGATGATAATACAATGAAAAATTTTGATCCTATAGATTTTGATATAAAAGATGAAAAGACACATGTTGAGAATGAAATAAAAAATTATGCTACACAAAAGCCAGAACAAGTAGCAGATGTTATTAAATCATGGCTAAATGAAGATGAGAGGTGATAATTTTGGCTAAAGATAAGAGAAAGTTAACTGGAATACAAAAGACAGCTATACTTTTTATAACACTTGGACCTGAGGCATCAGCCAAAATAATCAAAAAACTACCAGAAACAGAAATTCAAAAAATAACATATGAAATAGCTAATATAAGTGCAGTAAGTTCAAGTCAAAGAGAAGAAATAATGCAAGAGTTTCTACAGATGAATAAAGCGCGTGATTATGTTAAAGAAGGTGGTATTGATTATGCTAAAACTGTTTTATCGCAAGCATTAGGAAATCAAAGGGCAGCTGAAATAATAGCTACGATTACAGAAATAACTCAGAAAAACAGACCATTTGCAATAGCTAGAAAAGTTGATGCTCATCAGATATTAAATGTTATTTCTGGTGAACATCCACAAACTATAGCGTTAGTCTTATGCTATTTACAATCTGATAAAGCGGCTCAGGTTATATCTGAACTTCCAGAGGATTTACAAAGTGATGTTGCATATAGAATAGCTACAATGAGCAATACATCACCAGATATTATAAAAGAAATAGAAAAAGTTTTAGAAAGTAAACTTTCATCAGTTGTAAAAACAGAGGTTACAGAAATTGGAGGAGTTGAAACTCTTGTTGGAATTTTAAATCAAGTAGATAGAACAACAGAGAAAAATATAACAGAGTCATTAGAAATTGAAGATACAGAACTTGCAGATAAGATTAAAAGCAGTATGTTTGTGTTTGAAGATATTATTGGAATTGATGATGTTTATATTCAAAGAATTCTTAGGGAAGTTGATGTTAAAGAACTTGCACTTGCACTTAAAGGTTCGTCATCAGAAGTTGCAGAGGCTATATTTAAGAATCAATCTAAAAGAGCGGCTGCGTCTCTTAAAGAAGATATGGAGTTCCTTGGACCAGTTAGACTTGTTGATGTTGAGAAGGCACAGCAAAAAATTGTATCTGTTATTAGAAGGTTAGAAGAGGCAAATGAAATTATATTAGCAAGGGGTGGAGAAGATGCAATCATCTTATAGTATTATAAAAAACAAAGCTGTTAATGTTAGAGATAATATAGATATAAAAACAACTTATGATCCTAAAAATATAGTTTATATAAATGATGAGGCTGAGCTTATTAGAGCACAGCAAAGTTTAGAGAGTATGAAGGCATTAATTCTTGGAAATATTAATGTGGAAAAAGATAAAATCTTAAGACAAGCCATACAAAATGCAAAACTTATAGAGAAAGAAGCTTATCAAAAAGGATATGAACAAGGTATTTCAAATGGTAAGGAAGATGGTTATAGAGAAGCTTATGAAGGAAATATAAAACTTGCTGAAAAGTTAGTTGAGGATGCAAGGTTTTTGCTTCAAAATTCTAAGATTGAATATGAAAAATATCTAGAAGATAAGAAAGTGGAAATTATAGAACTTGCATATAAGGTTTCAGAGCATATTTTAGAAAAAAATTTGACAAGGGAAGATGGGATAAATGATCTTATTTTAAAGGCATTAGAAAATTCGAGAGAGAGCAAAACTTTAATTATAAGATGTAATCCAAAGCAAATAGAAGCTATTAAAAAGCTTATAGAAGAAGAATTGAAAATAAATGCAGGTAAAACAGAAATACATTGTATAGAAGATATAGGCGTAGAAGTTGGAAATGCTGTAATAGAACTAGATAAAGGTACTATTACATTAGGGCTAGAGGCAGCTATAGAAAGTATTAGAAAAGAAATTTTTTAGGAGCAAGGTGATTGATGTTTGATATTGATTTTTCTTCAATGGAAAAAAAAGTTAAGGAAACTACACCATATAAATACGAAGGAAGAGTCACTAAACTTATAGGGCTTACAATAGAAGTTGAAGGGATAAAAGCTGCTATAGGAGAGCTTTGTACTATATATAATTATAACGGCGAACAAATAAAGGCTGAAGTTGTTGGATTTCGGGCAAATGAACTTTTACTAATGCCAATAGGAGAGTTACAGGGGATTGCACCAGGGTGTAAAGTTTATGCACAGGGGAAGCCACTGAGTGTTAAATGTAGTGAGGATCTTCTTGGTAAAATTTTAGATGGAGTTGGGGAACCTTTTGATGGAAACGGGATTGAGAATGGAGAATATTATCCTTTAGATAGACTTCCACCAGATCCTATGAAAAGAAAGAGAATAAAAAACATTTTACCAACTGGTGTTAGAGCTATTGATGGCTTTTTAACTTGTGGAGAAGGGCAAAGAATTGGGATATTTGCAGGTAGTGGTGTTGGGAAAAGTACAACGCTTGGAATGATAGCAAGAGAGGCAAAAGCTGATGTTAATGTGATTGCATTGATAGGAGAAAGAGGTAGAGAGGTACTTGAATTTATAGAGAAGGATCTTGGGGAAGAAGGAATGAAAAAATCAGTAGTGGTTTGTGTAACATCTGATAAATCTCCATTGCAAAGACTTAAAGGGGCATTAACAGCAACAGCTATAGCTGAATATTTTAGAGATAAGGATAAAAAAGTTATTCTTATGATGGACTCAGTTACTAGATTTGCAATGGCTCAAAGAGAAATAGGGCTTGCAATTGGCGAACCTCCAGCGACAAAAGGATATACTCCTTCAGTTTTTGCTATGTTGCCAAAACTTATGGAAAGAGCAGGAACTTCGGAAAAAGGCTCAATAACAGCATTTTACACAGTTCTTGTAGATGGAGATGATTTTAATGAACCTATAGCTGATACTGTTAGAGGAATTTTAGATGGGCATATTGTTTTATCTAGAAATTTAGCACAGAAGAATCATTATCCAGCTATTGATGTTTTAAATTCGGTATCAAGACTTATGCCAACTATTGCTGATGCTAAGTATAGAGAGATAGCTTCAGATCTTAGAGATATGTTGGCAACTTATAAAGATTCGGAAGATTTGATTAATATAGGTGCATATTCAAGAGGAACTAATAGAAAGTTAGATAAGGCAGTAAGTTTAAATGAGCATATTATAACTTTTCTAAGACAGAAAATTGATGAGAAGACTGATTTTGAGACTACAATGAGTGCACTTGAACTTTTAGGTAGGAGATAAAGTATGCAAAAAGGTTTTAATTTTAAATTAGAAAAAATTCTTGAAATACGTAAACGCAGTGAAGAAGAGAGTGCAAGAGTATTTGAGAGAGCGCAAAATGATAAACAAATTGTACAAAACAAATTGCGAGAGTTAGAAGATGATTTTAGTAAACATAAGAAGATTTCAGGTTCAGAAGCTGTAGTGTATCAAAAAATAAAAAGAATATATATGAAAAATGTAAATAGAGCTATTGATATGGCAAAAGAAGAATTAGAATCAAAAGAAAAGATTGTTGAGGAAAAAAGAAAAATTGTTTTAGCAAAACAAATTGAAAGAAAAACTGTTGAAAAACTTAAGGAAAAACAATATGAGGAATTTATTAAAGAGCAGGCTAAGGTAGAAAACATAGTTAATGATGAGTTTGCATTATTTGGACATTTTAGAAAACTTGAAAGGGGGTGAGTAGCAAATGAAAATTAATATGGCTCATATAGGGAATCAAAAAACGAGTAATAATGGGAAAACCGTTGATAATGTTAATTTGAAAAAGCAGGAAGAGTTTGACGGAATTTTACATAATAAAAAGAATAGTCAGGTTGATAAGAATGCGAAACAAAAATTAAATTCTAAAATTAGTGATAATAAAAATATAATGAGTAGTTCAGTAAATAAAAAGATTGAGGAATTTCATAGCAAGGAATTTAATGAAAGTGATAATTTTACAATAATAGAGTCTAGTGATGAAGAATTTGATATACAAGGATTAATGAGTGCATTATTTTGTCCTAATAATACACAGCAACGTAATGTATATGATTTAAATAAATCTAATTTTGATTATCTAAAATCTGAAAATAGCAATTTATTAAATGCAATTACAGAAATACTTAATAAATCTGATGATAAAAATATAAGTTTTAGTCAGTTAATATTTAATAAAGATTTTGATATTTCAAAGTTGGAAAATTTAACTGATAAGAAAGATATTGAAGATTTCCTAGGAAATTTTGTTGAAAAATGGAACTTTAAAGATGGAAATAAAGTAGAGGATATATCAAGTTTATTAGATGAAAATATAGAAGCTAAAAATATGATAATTAAAATTTTAAAAAGTAAAGGTTTTAATGATGAGGATATAAAAGAACTTAGTATAAGTATTGATTTAGCAAAAGGCAAAAATAATATTGAAAATGAGTTTGCAGACGAAATATTGATAGATAATGCAAAAGTAATTTCAGTACAAAAGCAAGTGAATAGTGAAGAAAATCAATTTTCTAGCAATAGTTTTTTATCTGATAAAAATGAGAGTAAGGAAGATAAGGTGCTAACAGAAATCATAGAACAAGATGAGTTATCTATTTTTGATACTCATATTCAAAGAGTCAAAGACTTTTCTAAAGTTGTTGAAAAAGATGAAAATACCATCAGTAAGCTTAATATGAAAAATGATATAAAAACAACAATTCTTCATATGGGAAAAACTAATATGAAGGAACTAGTAGTTAGAGTTAATCCAGATAATTTAGGTGAAATTGCAATAAAGATTATTTCAGATGGTGATAATATGAAAGCTATGCTTAAAGTTAGTTCTAAAGAAACTTATGCACTTTTAAATAATCAAGATATTAAGAGTTTTTTAATAAACCAAGATATTAAAGTTTCAGATGTAGAGGTTTCCTTATATGAAGATACAACATTTTTTAATGAATTTGATGGATTTAAAGATGATGGAAATAATGAAAAAAATAAATATCAAGATGGTATGCATACTGAGTTTATAGAGTTTGAATCTGATAGAACAGAAGAAATAACATTATCATCATTAGATATTATTATCTAGGAGGTACTGATGGATATAAGTAGATTATCAAGAAATTCTAATAATTATAATACAACAGATAGAGGAACTCCAATTGTAAAACCGGGGGAAGACATGAATAAAACAGCATTTCTTAGTATATTAGCAGCTCAACTTAGCAATCAGGACCCGATGGCAGGTGAGCAAGATTCTACACAATATATTACGCAGATGGCTCAATTTGCAACTATGGAACAAATGCAAAATTTGAATAAAACAATGACTAATTATTCAGAACAAAACCTAGTTGGAAAAGGAGTAACAGTTGATGTGCCTGATACTGAGGGAAAACCTTATACAGGGATAGTGAAAGCGGTTAATATAAGTGGTGGAAAAAGTAGTATATCAATGGAAGTATCTGAAAATGGAAAAAATATATATAAAGAGTTTCCTATAGAGTCTATAGTTTCAGTTTTAGAAGTTCCAAATTTTTCTCTTCCAGCTATTAATAATGTTAATGGAAATACATCATTTTTACTTGCTAGTTCGTTTATTGGAAAAGATGTAAAACTTAGCGAAAAAGACAGTAGTGATAATAATTATATAGGAAAAGTAGTAGGGGCATTTAAGGAAGACGGATTGATAAAAGTAAATGTAAAACTTGAAGATACAGATGAAATAATAGCGGTAACTATAGATAAAGTTATAAGTGTTGGAGATGTTGAAACAGAAGGAACACAAATAGAGGGAGAACAGGATAAAGAGCCTGAGAGTAATAAGGAATAAAGAGATATATTTTTTAAAGGCTTAATACTGTTTATATTTAATCAATTAGGATCTAAAAATTAAAATAATGGTATAGAAAATATAAATATCAAAGGGTTAAAAGGTAGTTTTATCACTTCAAATTAAAGGTTTAGGGGGATTTTATAAATGTTAAGGTCAATGTATTCAGGTATATCTGGTATGAAGGTAAATCAAATAAAATTAGATGTAATAGGTAATAATATAGCGAATCTTGGAACTACTGGTTTTAAGGCATCAACTGTTAAATTTCAAGATATGTTATCTCAAAATATGTCTGATGCAACAGCTCCAACAACAAATCAAGGGGGAATAAATGCTCAGCAAGTAGGATTAGGAGTTCAATTAGCGAGTATTGATACTGTAATGACTCAAGGAATGCTTCAACCAACTGGTAGAAACTTAGATGTAGCACTTGATGGTGGAGGCTTTTTTATGGTGAGTAAAGGACCAGAGGTTTTTGGTGGAGAGTCACTTCAAGTAAGTCATAAGCCTGGTGCCCATACACTTTCATCAAATAGTAGCGGAAGTGAAATGATGTATTCAAGAGCAGGTACATTTATTTTAGACCAAGCAGGTAATCTTTTAACATCAGATGGATATAGGGTAATGGGATATCCTTTGACTAATGATGATAATGGAGTAGCACCTACAGGATATAAGCCAAGTGATGTTTCAGTTGGTGGATTAGATATAAGATTTGGTCCAGGATCACAGTTAAATGGATATAAAGTTGTTTTAGGAGCTGTAGGACCAGGAACAGTAACAGATGCAAGTGTAGATAAATCAACAAAGGTTATTAAATTAAGTGGTGATTTTTCAAAAGGTTCTAGTTTAACTACTTCATCAGTAGAAAGTGCTGCAAATAAAGCTCTTGCAGCAGCGGGTATATCACAAAGAATGAATATATCAGGAAAACCAGTGCAATTTGATGCACTAGGAAGTGACAGAATTGAAGGTGGTTCAGATGCTACAAAGCCTAATTCTGTTTCATTAATGGGAATGACTTTTAAATTTACAGAAGGATCAGATTTAAATGGTTATACATTTAAAATTGGAAAAATAAATAGTGCTAATACAGAAGCTATTGTAGATAAAGATGAGAAGATTTTAACTATCAATGCTAATTTTATGGAAAAAGGATTTGTCTCAAGTTCTGATATAGCAGATGCAATAAACGGGGCATTAGCAACTAGCGGAATAAAGCAAGAAGTTGAAGGAATTGGGAATCCAGCACAAGTACCAGGGATATCGGCGATAGCAACAGGGGGAACAGATGCAGTAATTCCTAAGAGCATTAAGTCAGAGGATGGAACAACTACTATATTAGAATTTGAGGAAGCAGACGCTAGCAAGAGTGAAAAATTATCAGCTTTAAATGGCTTTACTATAAGTGTAAAGAGTGATACTAGTAAAACAGCAGATGTGCATATAGATAAAACTGCTAAGACTATAGTTATTAGTGGAGATATTTCAGCGGCAGATGCAACGCAAAAAGTTATAGATAAAATAAATTCAGCATTTGTTGATATTAATATTAAGACTATAGACCTTGCTGGTTTAGAAGCAGTAGGAAGTAAAAAAATTGAAGGCGGAGTTGATAAAAAAGCACCAAGTTCAATTGATATAGGTGGATTTACAGTTAAGTTACCTAAGGGGGCAAGTTTAAATGACATTCAGTTTAAAATAACAGATATTGAATCAACAGGAGTTGTAGCAAAGAAAAATGGGGATGTTATAGAGATACAAGGAGATTTCTTAACGAGTGGAGCTATATCAGCTGAGGATATGACTAAGGCACTTAGCAATGCATTAGGTCAAGATGTAGTAGTGTCAGGGCGCGCAAAAATTGATATAGACTCTAAATCAGAAATGATTGATGGTGGGGCTGAGTTTAAAGCACCAACAGATCAAAGTGTTTTTGGTTTTAATATAAAGTTTGATGAAGGAGAATCATTAAATGGATATAAAATTGTTTTAGGTGATATTTCAGCTAGTACGAAAACTTCAGCAAAAGTATCAGAAAAAGAAAAAACAATAACAATTAATGGAAGTTTCTCAGTCGGAGGTTCTGTTACAGCAGGAGCAATTACAAGTGTTATAAATAATGCTTTAAAGGATAAGGGAATAGATCAAGGTGTTACAGTGACAGGTATAGCTAATAGTCTTGGAGCTACAGAATCAAGTGAAACTAATGGTGGAACACCTGTACAAAGTTTAGGTGAAGATGGAGTAGTTAGTTTTGTTGATGGATCACAAGCAGTTAAGGCCTATGATGAAGGACTTAAAACTCTTAAAATTCCTGATACTGTAAGAATGCCGGGATCAGATGTAGAACTTAGAGTCAAATCATTTAATATAGATCAACAGGGAATAATAAATTGCATTTTAGAAGATGGTTCGGTAGCAGCAGTTGGGCAACTTGCAATTGCAAATTTTAAAAACCCAGAAGGTTTAACAAAAATGGGAGGAAATCTATATACAGAATCAGCAAACTCAGGAGCAGCAACAATAAAAAGTGGTGTTGGTACTAGAGGTGAGGATAACTCTAAAGGTTATGCCTCAACAATTCAAGGGATGATAGAGATGTCTAATGTAGATCTTGCAGAACAGTTTACAGATATTATAACGACAACTAGGGCTTTCCAAGCGAGCGGAAAAATTATTAATACAGGTGATGAAATTTTACAAGATATTATTAATTTAAAAAGATAATTAAGTTCCTATTTATGGGTTTAATTGTTTTTTGTGGATTTACATTTAAGATAGGAAAAATTAATATCATGTCAATAAATTCCAAGTATAATAAGTTTGAAAAACACTTACTTAACTTGATATAGATATTAAATTAGTATTGCTAAAAGGGGTATTAGCCCCTTGTTAGTGAATATAGGAGGATAGAAATTGATTAAATTAACAGCTATGAATAAAACAGAGTTCTATTTAAATCCAGACCATATCGAAAAAATGGAAGCAGTTCCGGAAACAGTGATAACTTTAGGGAACGGAAAAAAGTATATAGTTAATGAGTCTATAGAGGAAGTCATTGACTGTATAGTTAGATTCAAGAAAAGAATTTATACTATTTAATATTTATAGGAGGGGTATCAGATGAAAAAATCAGATGCACTTACCTTTGTTGGTATAGTAAGTGGTTTAGCTATGATTATATGGGGGATGCTTGGTGAAGCAGGACTTGGGATTTTCTGGGACACTCAATCACTTGCTATAACTATAGGAGGATCTTTTTCTGCGTTATTAATAACATATTCTATAAGCGATATTAAATCTATAGGAAAATTATTTTTGCAAAGTACAAAAGAGATAACTATGTCTAGTGGTGAACTTATAAGTAAGTTTGCGACTATATCAACTAAGGCTAGAAAAGAAGGGTTACTTTCACTTGAGGAAGAAGTAAATGAAATTGAAGATACATATATGAAGAAAGGTCTACAGATGGTTGTAGATGGAGTTGATGGAGAAACAATTCAAGAAATATTAGAGCTTGAAATTGAACAAATGGAAGCTAGACATAATAAAGGTGTAGCTATTTTTAGAACTTGGGGAGAATATGCACCTGCTTTTGGTATGGTTGGTACTCTTTTAGGTCTTATAAAAATGCTTGCAAATCTTGGAGGCGATGCATCATCAATTGCATCAGGTATGTCTATATCACTTATAACAACTTTTTATGGATCTGTTTTTGCGAATTTAGTTTTTTTACCAATAGCTAACAATCTTGCTTTAAAAAGCAAAAAAGAAACCGCAGGAAGAGAGATGATGCTTGAGGGGATATTATCTATACAGGCGGGAGTTAATCCAAGAGTTGTTGAAGAAAAGTTATTAACTTATCTTGCACCAGAAGAAAAATTAGCATATGTACAAGCAAGTAAAGCTAATGAAGTAGGTGAAATTGATTAATGGCAAGGAGAAGAAGAAAGAACAATGATTCGGAAAAAGGTGGAGCAGGATGGCTTGCGAGTTTTGCTGATACTATGACACTTCTGATGACATTCTTTGTATTGCTTTATTCAATGGCAGAAGTTGATACTGAAAAAATCAAACAATTATCAACAGCTTTTCAGCAAGTTCTTCAGGGACAAAGTGCACAATCTATGTTTGAATTTGATAAATATGATGGAGAGGTACCTATAACTGGAGGAGAACATGAATTAGAGATTCCAGATGACCAAAGCAATATAGAAGAAGATTATACATATGATGAGCTTGAAAAGTATATAAAAGAAAATAGTTTAGAAAATAGTGTAATGCTAGAAAAGACATCTGATGGAATATTACTGCAACTTGGGGAAACGGTATTATTTAATTCAGGAGAATCAACATTAAATAATACAGATATATTAAATAAAATATCAGAAATTATATCTAATACAACTGGAGACATTGAAATTGAAGGTCATACAGATAATATTCCACTAAATAGAGATGGAAAAAGTAACTGGGAACTTTCAGTCGAGAGATCCGTTAATGTTGTTAGATATTTTATTGAGGATAGATCAATAGCACCAAATAGGTTATCAGCTGTTGGTTATAACGAATATAAGCCAATAGCAGATAATAGTACAGAAAAGGGACGAGCTGCTAATAGAAGGGTTTCAATATTATTTTTATCAAAAGATAAAGAATAATAAAAGGAGATGAGCAAGTGGGAAATAGCAAGGATGGAAATAAGGAAAAAAAAAGCGTTACAACTGGAAAGATAATTCTTATTGGAGGAATTTTTTTATTGATAGCTTTTGCAGGAACTTTTACGGGGTTTTACTTTTTAACACAACGCACTAACGGTGCAAATGCATTAGAAACAGAAAAACCTAAAGAAAAATCAGTTGAAACTAAAATTTTTGACCTTGGAGAAGATTTTGTTGTAAATCTTTCAACTGAAGGAAAATTAAAATATGTAAAAGCTAGAATAGTTCTTTCATATGATGCTAAAAACAAAAAGTTTTCATCAAATTTAGATAAAAATACAGCAATACTAAGAGATGCAACAATTACTTATCTAAAAGGTCGTACAGAGGAACAACTTGCAAACCTTGATACTTTGAAGGCTGAATTAGTTGCACAATTAAATGAAACATTAGAACAAGAAGATCCTATAAAGGATGTTTATTTCCAAAGTTTACTAATTCAATAGTGACATAAAAAGGAGAGCTTATATGGTAATGACAGAATATTTTTATTTTATATTGAAATTAGTGCTTTTTGCAGGAGGGCTGCTATTAATTTTAGTAGCCTTTTTAAGAAAAGCAAAAGATAAAATAGAGGTTTTAAATAAAGATAAGTATGTAAAGATAATTGAAAAAACACAAATAAGTAAGAATGAATGTATTTATGTGTTTAAAACTGGAGATGAAGGAACTGTTATTTTATCTTCAATAAATGGAATGCAAAAAATAAAGGATTTATCTAAAGAAGAAATATTAAAGCTTGAATATGAAAAAAGTGAAAAAGAAGCTTTAATGGTAGAAAAGTACGATGCAGGAATTAAAGGGCTTAAAACAGGGATAACGAAATTTCTAAAGAAATTTAAGAGGGCAAAAGAATGAAAAAGAAGAATTTTTTTA
Source organism: Sarcina sp. (assembly GCA_051650825.1). GTDB lineage: Bacteria > Bacillota > Clostridia > Clostridiales > Clostridiaceae > Sarcina. The sequence goes on from JBOFRC010000007.1 coordinate 43,261, forward strand.
TAATTTTAGCAATTAGTTTTATAGGTATTATGGTCTTTACTAATGTAAGTGTATTAGCAGAGCCGGGTACTAGCGTTAATATATCATTAGGAGATACGCCGCAAGAATATGGTACTAATATAAAATTAATGTTAGTTTTAACTGTATTGACATTGTTACCATCATTTTTAATAATGATGACTTGTTTTACTAGAATTGCAGTTGTTTTATCTTTTTTTAAAAGTGCAATCGGTGCCCAGCAGTCTATACCAAGTCAAGTTTTAGTGGGACTAGCTTTATTTACTACAATATTTGTTATGGCACCTGTAGTTTCAGATATAAATGAAAATGCACTTGAACCCTATATGGAAAATAAAATTAGCCATCAAGAAGCAGTTGAAAAGGCAACGACTCCAATAAGAGATTTTATGCTAAAAGAGACTAGGCAAAAAGATTTAGAATTGTTTGTAGATATGTCTAAAATGGACACTACGAATATTACTAGAGAGAATATTCCTTTAACAGTTGTTGTACCTGCATTTATAATTAGTGAATTAAAAACAGCTTTTGAAATAGGATTTTTAATATACCTACCATTTTTAGTTATAGATATGGTAGTAGCAAGTGTACTTATGTCAATGGGAATGTTTATGTTACCTCCAGTTATGGTATCTTTACCATTTAAGCTATTACTTTTTGTAATGGTGGATGGATGGCATTTGCTTATAAAGTCTTTAGTTCAAAGTTTTATGTGAGGTGATTGAAATGACAGATACTATGTTAGTTGGAATAATTAAAGAAGCTATGCTAGTTGGATTAAAAGTTGCAGGACCTTTTTTATTAATATCAATAGTGTTAGGATTATTAATCAGTATTATACAAGCAACAACACAAATACAAGAACAAACTCTTACCTTTGTACCTAAATTATTAGGAATAGCAGGAGTAGGCTTATTTCTTGGAACATGGATGTTGCATACAATAATAAATTTTACACAAGAAATATTTACTCTTATAGCTACTATAGGAGGATGAGTAAGTGAATATTTCAGTAACAATAGCTTTAATTCTCATTTTTGTTAGAATTTCAGCATTTATTGTGGTCACACCAATATTCTTTCCTAAAGCAACACCAAAACAAGTAAAGGTAATGTTTGGAATTATATTAGCGTTATTTTTATCTTTAAACATAGATACAGGAATTATAACTGAGGTTCCGAGTGATATTATAATGATTGTTTATGTTATTAATGAAGCTTTTTCAGGAATATTATTAGGACTTATAGTAGGACTTTGGTTTCATTTTATTAAAATGGCAGGAAGTCTTTTAGATATACATATGGGACTTGGAATGCTTAGCATGATGGATCCTAATACAAGTACAAACGCAACAATGCTATCTAATATATCACATTGGGTTGGAATTTTAGTTTTCTTTATAGTTGATGGGCATCATATGATTATCAGAATGCTTGGAAAAAGCATAGAAATAATTCCTTTAGGAAGAAATATTTTAATGCAAAATACTATGGGAGTTATGATAGAAGCATTTGCGAGTTATTTTGCATTAGGAATTAGACTCGCTATACCTTTGGTACTTTTAATTATTATATGTGACATTGTTATGGGATTAATTTCACGAAGTGTACCACAAATTAATGTAATGATTTTAGGAATGCCTATAAAGATAGTAGTTGGACTTGCTAGCTTTTTAATATCATTGCCTATAATTATAAAACTTATAGTTTCAGGATTTGATTTTATTCCTGAAATTATAGAAAAGGTATTTACACTTATTCCGATTTTGTTTATTTTTTCAGAAGAAAAAACAGAAGAAGCTACACCTAAGAAAAAATCTGATGCAAGAAAAAAAGGACAAGTCCCTAAAAGTAAGGAGGTATCAACTGCCTTAAGTTTAGGAGGGATATTAATAATAATAACTGTCCTTGGTTCTTACATTGTTACAAATTTAAAAAGTGTTATGATACATTATTTTTCGTCTGATTTTGGAAGAACTTTAACAGAAATTGAAATAAATAATTTAATTATTTCTGCTTTTATAAAATTTGCAGAAGTTTTTATACCAGTTGTTGTGCCAATAATGATAATAGGTGTTGTAGCAAGTATAATGCAGACTGGATTTATAAAAAGTACAGAAGGGTTAAAACCATCTTTATCTAAGATAAATCCAATTAAAGGATTTAAAAATATGTTTTCACGAAGAAAACTTGTAGACCTTATTAAAAATCTTTTGATAGTTTCAATTTTAGCTTATATAGGAATTAGTTTTGTCAAAGATAATTATGAGGATATTATGAAACTTGGCAGTTTATATTTTCCGAGTTTTGGGATTGAATTTAAAACTTTACTTGTAGGAATAATTTTTAAGATATTTTTAGCATTGATAGTTATTGCGAGTATAGATTATTTTTTTCAATTAAAAATGCATGGAAAAGATCTTAAAATGTCTAAGCAGGAAGTCAAAGAAGAATCAAAACAAGCAGAAGGAGATCCACAGGTAAAGGGGAAGAGAAAACAAAAGCAAAGAGAACTTGCTATGAATAGAATGATGCAATCTGTTCCTGATGCAACAGTAGTAATAACTAACCCAACTCATCTTGCACTTGCGATTAAATATGATGAAAAGCAAGTAGGAGTTGCACCGATAGTAGTTGCTAAAGGTGCTGATAATATAGCACTCAAAATAAAAGAAATTGCAAAAGAAAATAAAGTTCCTATAGTTGAAAATAGGCAATTAGCACGCTCAATGTATGATGTGGTTGAAGTTGATGGAGAAATACCTGTTGATATGTATCAGGCAGTTGCAGAAATATTAGCAGCTATATATAAGTTAGAAAAATAAAGGCATTAACGAGGGGAGACAAAATAAGGTGGAGTCAAAAAAGTTTAATTTAAGGGGTAAAACCGATATATTTGTAGCTTTTGGGGTAATAGGAATTATTCTTATGATAATTATTCCTTTACCATCACAAATTTTGGATATTTTACTAGCGCTTAATATAACGATATCAGTTGTAATAGCACTTATAACAATGTTTACAACAAATGTTTTACAGCTGTCGGTGTTTCCAACATTATTACTTATTACAACATTATTTAGACTAGGTCTAAACATTTCATCAACAAGACTTATTTTAAGTGAAGCAGAAGCAGGAGATATAATAGCTGCATTTGGTGATTTTGTAATAGGGGGAAACTATGTAGTTGGTATTATAATATTCCTTATAATTGTTATAATACAATTTATGGTTATTACAGCAGGAGCAGGTAGAGTATCAGAGGTTGCAGCAAGATTTACACTTGATGCAATGCCAGGAAAACAAATGAGTATAGATGCAGATTTAAATTCAGGGCTTATAGATGAAAGTGAAGCTAAAAAGCGAAGACAAGATTTACAATTAGAAGCTGATTTTTATGGAGCGATGGATGGAGCATCTAAATTTGTAAAAGGAGATGCGATAGCCGGTATTATAGTAACTGTTATAAATATAGTGGCAGGAATAATTATTGGTGTTAGTATGTTAGGAATGGAATTTGGGCAAGCTGCTGGTACATATGTAAATTTAACAGTAGGAGATGGTCTTGTAAGTCAAATTCCCGCACTTTTAATTTCTACAGCATCGGGTATACTTGTTACTCGTTCGGGAACATCTGATAATTTTGGAACGGTAGTTACAAGACAGCTTACAGCATTTCCGATAGCACTTGGAATAGCATCTTTTTTGATGTTTGCACTTGCTATAGTACCTAAAATGCCAAAAGTACCATTTTTGCTTTTAGGGATATTAACAGGAACTTGTGCTTATTTTGTACATAAGGATACTGAGAAAAAAGAAGAAGAATTAATAGTTAAGGAAGTAGAAAAGATTGAGCAGGAAGAAAGAAAAGAACCTGAAAATGTTATGAGTTTAATTTCTGTAGAACCATTAGAAGTTGAAATCGGCTATGGACTTATTCCATTAGCAGATGAAAGTGCAGGGGGAGACTTGCTTCAGAGGATAGCATCAATTAGACGACAGTGTGCTATTGAGATGGGAATAGTAGTACAACCTATTAGAATAAGAGATAATTTACAATTAAAAACAAATGAATATGTCATAAAGTTAAGAGGAACAGTTATCGCTTCATATGAAGTGATGCCAGGGATGATTCTTTGTATGGATCCTTCAGGTGAAGGGGGAAGTATAGAAGGGCTTAAAGCTATAGAACCAACATTTGGACTTCTAGCTTATTGGATTAATAATGATAAAAGAGAAGATGCTGAGATTAGAGGATTTACAGTGGTTGATCCTACAACTGTAATGGTAACACATTTAACTGAAACTATAAAAGCTCATGCCCATGAACTGTTAGGAAGACAAGAAGTTAAGGTAATCGTTGATAATACTAAAGAAAAATATAGTGCTGTTGTAGAAGAGTTAGTTCCAGACCTTATGAGTATAGGCGAATTACAAAAAATACTACAAAATTTATTAAGAGAAAAAGTACCAATAAAGGATATGGTAACGATAATGGAATCTCTTGCGGATAATTCAAGAAATACAAGAGATATAGAAGTATTAACGGAATATGTCAGATTTGCTTTAGCTAGAACTATATGTAATCAGATAGTTGATGAAGAGAGGGCTATAACAGTTATAACTCTTCCACAAGAACTTGAGGACCTTATAGCTTCTAAGACCCAAAAGTCAACACAGGGATCATTTCCAGCTATAGACCCTGATACGAGTACACAAGTTTACAATGCACTTAAGGAAAAAATAGAATCTGTTTATTTTTATAACAACCAGCCAATAGTTTTAGTATCGCCAAATATTAGAGCTTCTTTTAGAAGGTTTATAGAAATGATTTTTCCGCATGTAATGGTAGTTTCACTTAATGAAATACCAAATGATGTTCAAATAAAAACTGAGGGAGTTGTGAATTTAGTATGATTATTAAAAAGTATTTAGTTAGTAATATGAATGAAGCTATGACAAGAATAAGACTTGAGCTTGGTAAAGAAGCGGTAATTATTTCACAACGCAATGTTAGGCAAAAAGGGATGTTAGGTTTTTTTTCAAAGAAGCTAATAGAGGTCACAGCAGCAAAAGATAATAATGTTACAGATTTAAAAAAGAAAGAATATGAATCATTTAATCATTTAGAGGCAATTAAGGCTGTAATGGAAAAAGAAATTGTAAGTAGAGATAATGAAACGAAGTATGAAGATGTTACTAACATAAAAGAAAATAATAATAATGAAATATTATATAACGAAGTGCAAGAGATGAAAAAAATGCTTAGTGGAATATTAACACCTAGCTGCGAAAATGAGTTAGCAAAATTGCTTTTAGAAGAGGATGTTGCAAGTGAGATTATAAAAGATTTAGTGAAGGATATAACCGATATAGATCAAATAAAGGCTATGTTAAAAAATCTTATAAAAATAGATAGTAGTCCGATACAAGGAAAAACTGTATTAGTTGGACCAACAGGAGTTGGGAAAACTACGACTATAGCTAAACTCGCTGGAAAGTTATCTCTTATTGAAAATAAAAATGTAGGGTTAATAACAATTGATACCTATAGAATAGGTGCAGTAGAACAGTTGAAAACATATGCACAAATTATGGGAATACCTTTTGAAGTTGTAATGAATATTGATGAGATGGATAAAGCACTTGAGAAAATGAAAGACTGTGATGTTATATTAGTAGATACTACAGGCAGAAGTAGTAAAAATATTATGCAGATATCAGAACTTAGAGTTTTTATAGAAAAAGTAAAAGCTGATAATATAAGTTTAGTAGTGTCTTCAACTACAAAAAACAAAGATTTGAAGTTAATTATTGATTCCTATAAGCAGCTAGGATATAAAGATATAATAATTACAAAAATTGATGAAACAGATTCAAAAGGAACAATATTAAATATAGCCTATATAAGCGATAAGCCAATAAGATTTTTAACAACAGGACAAAATGTTCCAAATGATATTAAAGAGTGTTCAAAGGATGAAGTTATAGAGAGTATTTTAAGAGAGGCATTAGTATGTTAGATCAAGCAGCATCACTTAGAGATTTAGTAAAAGTAAAAGAAGAAAAACAAAGTATTATAGAAGATAAAGCAAAAGTAATGACAATAACTTCAGGAAAAGGTGGAGTTGGGAAAAGCAATATAGTTGTTAATATTGCTATTTCACTAAGTAAAAAAGGAAAGAAAGTACTAATATTTGATGCCGATATAGGTATGGGAAATGATGATATAATTCTTGGAGTTTACTCAAAATATAGTGTAAATGATGTAGTGAATGGGCGAGTTATGATAACAGATGCTATTGTCAAATGTTTTGATGGAGTGTATCTATTATCAGGTGGTACAGGACTTAATAAAATAGAAGAACTTACAAGTGCACAACGAGAAAATTTTATAGAGTCTTTAAAATCTATAAATGATTTTGATTATATATTAATGGATACGGGTGCAGGTGTTAGTAGGACTGTATTAGGGTTTATAGCAGCTTCTGATGAAGTGCTTTTGATAACTACACCAGAACCAACAGCTATTACAGATGCGTATAGTTTAATAAAAGCTGTGAAACATTTTAACTTAAAAACTCACGCTAGCGTTATAGTTAATAGGAGCTATACGGAAAAAGAGGGGAAGGATACATACGATAAATTTAGTAATGTTGCACAAAAATTTTTAGGATTTGAGATGAAATATTTAGGGTATATTTTAGAAGATAGAAGACTTATCGAAGCGGTGAAAAAGCAAGTTCCTTTAGCGGTTGCATATCCAAGTTCAGATTCTAATAAGTGTATTGAGAATATAGTTGTTGAAATTTTAGGACACAAAATAAAGGCGCAAGGAACTCAAGGTTTTTTTAAAAAGTTATTTAATTTGTTTGTATAGTGGAGGTATTGTTAGAATGAAAAAGTTAGAGGTCAATAGTAGGGTTGAGGTAGAGAAAGATGGAATAGCTTATAAAAGCAAAATACAAAGTTTAAATAATGAGAATATTTATATAGATATTCCTCTTTATAATAATGAATTTTTGTTGTTGCATTCAGGTGAGCTAGTTACTGTTGTTACTTATGGTGAAAATGGAATAGTTTTTGAGATGGAATGTAAAGTTTTAGGACGAGCTATAGATGGAAAAGTAAGGGTATATAAATTAGAAAAGCCTACTAAAATAAAAAAAGTTCAAAGAAGAAATTTTGTTAGGGTTACAATTACTAATTTTATAAAATGTGTAAGTGGAAATGAACTTTTTGATTGTATTTTACTTGATTTAAGTGGTGGGGGAATGAGAGTGAAGACAAGAAAAAAATTAAAGTTAAATGATAAATTTTTAGCTATTATATCACATAATAAAACTGTAGCAGAGGTTAATTGCAGTGTAGTAAGAATTGAAGATAAACAAGATAATTATGAAGTTTTAGGGATAGAGTTTACAGATATTAGAAATAGAGAGAGAGAAGCTGTAATAAAAATAGTATTTGAAATTATGAGAAAGCAGATGGAATTGGTGTAGGAATCAATTTTTGTGGGGGGAGAGGTTATATGTTAGCTAATTTAGAAAAAAATGGGGTTGTTATAGAAAAGTACATTCCGCTTGTAAAGCATATTGCGGGAAAAGTTATTTTAGGTAAAGCAAAATACATAGAATATGAGGATTTAGTAGGATATGGGATGCTTGGTTTAATGGATGCGTTTAATAAATTTAAACCAGAAAAAGGAATGAAGTTTTCAACATATGCATCTATAAGGATAAAGGGAGCTATGATAGATGAAATGAGGAGAAGTAGTCCTATATCTAAAGGAGCTATGGATAAGTTGAATAGATATAATCAAGCTATGGATAAGCTTCAAGTTATTTTACTTAGAGACCCAAATAGTAAGGAAATTGCAAAGGAACTTGGACTTAGTATGAAAGAAGTTTCAGAGATAGAAAGATATATTAATTATATATCTATGATGTCTTTAGATAGTATGATATACGCGGATGATGATTTTTCAATTACTAGTGTTTTAGAAGATGAATCAAGTCCTAGACCAGAGAAAATAGTAGAAGAGAATGAAGAGATAGATACTTTAGCAAAGTCTATAGAAAGATTGAATGAAAAAGATCAAATGGTTTTGAATTTATATTATTATGAAGAACTTACTCTAAAAGGAATTGGTGAGATATTAAATGTTTCAGAATCGAGAGTTTGTCAATTACATGCTAGAGCTATTGTTAATCTTAGAAAAGCAATGAAAGATGAAAAATATATATAAGACTAGAAAAACATTAAAGTGGTGATGACATGATAATTTATTTAGTTATAATTTCAGCAATATTAATTATATTAAACATAAAAGCAATTAATAAAAAAAATAACAGAAAAAATAACTTTGATGAGGTTTTAAGTTGTAATAAAGAGAAAATTAGTGATTTCACTCTTGAAATGATTAAATTAAGAAAAGAATTAAGTGAAACTGTAGTTGAGCTTCAACAAGATATATTTAGTTTAAAAGAGGAAATTTCAGTTATAAATAAAAGGATTTGTGCTAGTGAAAGTTTAGCTAAAAGTTCTTTGCATAATAAAGAGGATATTAAATTAGAAAGAAATATTATAAATGACATAAATATTAAAAATGATGAACCTTATATGGAATTATCTGAAGAGGAGAAGATAGGTAACGATAATACTAAAAGTTCATTAAATAAGGTTATGCAAGTAAAAAAATTGATTAGTGAAGGACTTAGTGATGATATTATATGTTCTAAGATGGGAATTGGTAAGGGGGAATTACTATTAATAAAAGGATTATACAATTAGGAAAAAGCTTATTAGAAAGTTTGAGCGATAGAAAAATTCTTTTAGGAATAGGTATAGGAATTCTTATTGGTAGTTTTTCAATGATATTTGCGGAGCAGAAAGTTGAAATTTCTAAATCTAAGATAGAAAAGAATGCTAGAAATTATGGAATGCATTATGAGAATGAATGTAAAGTTATTTTTGATAAGGGTGATGAAAAGTGATAAGAGGATTATATACAGCTGTTTCAGGTATGATAAGTCTTGAAGCAAAGCAAAGTGCAGTGACAAATAATATGGCAAATATAAATACTAATGGGTATAGAACAGAAGAAGTTAATTTAAAATCTTTTGATGAGGTTATGATACAAAATAAAGATAATAATTTAGGTAAGAAAGAAAAAATAGGCAGTTTAAGTTTAGGCGTAGAAATAGATGGAACTTCACTTAGAGAAGAACAAGGTGTACTTAAAATAACTGATAGAACAACAGATTTTGCTATAGATGGAGAGGGATATTTTGTTGTAAATAGAAATGGAGAAAATTTTTATACAAGAGATGGTAAGTTTAGAGTTACAACTAGTGGTTATTTAGTTAATAGTAGTGGTGATAGTGTTATAGGAAAGAATATAGCAACAGGTGCACTAGAACCAATTTTTGTAGGAAATGACGATTTTATTATGAATAAAAATAATGAAATTAGCGTAAAAGGAAATTTACCTGTTTATGAAATAGCAACAGCTAAATTTGATGAAAAATTACCTAAGTATGGCGATAATTTGTATAAGGGAACTAACCCAAGTTTTGAATCTGTTGTTTATGTAGCACAGGGGAATTTAGAGCAGTCTAATGTTAGTATTGTTAATGAGATGACTAATATGATTAGTGTTATGAGAGCTTTTGAGACTAATCAAAAGATAGTACAAACTATGGATGATATACTTGGAAAAGCAGCAAATGAAATTGGTACAGTAAGGTAAACTAAAGGGTACATAAGGGGAGAGATATATGAACACTATTTTATGGAATGGACAAAGTGCTATGAATGCAAACCAATTGAGATTGGATGCTATTTCAAATAATATAGCTAATATAAGTACAGCTGGTTATAAAAGAGTGCAGGTTGATTTTAAAGATGCTTTTAAAGAATCACTAGAAAGAAAAGGATACCCTACTACAGGACAAGGGGCTTATGTAGGTATGGGAGTAGTTGATAGTGGATTGGTGAAGGAACATTATCAAGGTGTTCTTTTAGATACAGGATTATCTACTGATTTAGGCTTAGATGGAAGAGGGCTTTTTAAAGTTGTTAATGCAAAAGGTGATGAAAGATTTACAAGGGCTGGATCATTTATGGTAGATGTAAATGGTGATATTGTTGATGGAATGGGTAATATGCTAGTAATAGAATATACAGATGAATATCTTGCAAGAAAATCAAAAGGTGAACTTAATTTAAGAGGTGGAGAGTTTACAGTAGATAAATATGGAGCTATATCATTAAAAGATGGAGATAAATTTATAAATATAGGAGAGATTCCACTTTATGCAGCAGAAGGTTCAGACCCGTATCTTTCTGTTGGAGCTAATATGTTTGTTTTAAAGCAAGGAGCAGTGGCGAGCCAAGTTAAAGATACTTTTATACATCAAGGGTTATTAGAAGGATCAAATGTTGATATGGCGGAAGAATTCTCAGATATGATTATGACTCAAAGAGCATTTCAATTAGGATCAAAAAGTATAACAACAGCAGATGAAATGTGGGGTATGGTTAATAATATGAGATCAAAATAGTTATAAAAGATAAAGGGATTGTATCAAAAGAAGCAATAATGCAACTAATGATACAATCCCATTTATTTTAAATTATCTTTTTGATAAAACATTTGTTAAAGGTGGAACTACTTGTTTCTTTCTTGAAAGAACTCCTGGAAGGAAAGTAGTGTTGTTTTCAAGTTTTATATTAAACATTTCTTCAACTATTGATAAGTCTTCTCCAGCTGCAAGAAGTTGAGAACCCTCTTCTATAATATCTGTTAATAATAAGATATTAAGTTTAGCTCCCATTTCTTTAGCTCTGTTATCCATATATTCAAGCATTTCACCTTTTAATGAATCAAGGAATCCTTCGATATCCATTGTGTTAACTTGAGCTACTCCAACTTTTATACCATTAACTGTGAATGGTTTGAAGTCTTGGTTAAAGATTTGATCAACTGATTTACCTTTTAATGATGTACCAGCTTTAAGGAACTCTTTTCCATAAACTTGTAAGTCTATATCAGCTATTTTAGCAAGCTTTTCAGCCATTGCTTTATCTTCAGCTGTACAAGTTGGTGATTTAAATAATAATGAATCAGAGATTATAGCTGAGCACATAAGTCCAGCAGCTTGCTTTGAAGGTTCAATTCCATTTTCAAAGAATCTTTTAGCAACTATTGTTGAACAACATCCAACAGGTTCACATCTCATGTAAAGAGGTGAGCTTGTTTGTATATCAGCAACTCTATGGTGATCTATTATTTCAAGAATTTCTGCCTCGTCTATACCATCAACAGCTTGAGCTCTTTCATTGTGGTCAACTTGTATAAGTTTTTTCTTTTTATTTGAAATTAAGTGATATCTAGCTATCATTCCAACTAAGTTGTTATCTGAATCTAAAACAGGATAACTACTGTGTCTTGATTTACTCATAGTTTCTGTAGCGTCTTCAACTAGGTCGTGACTTGATATTGTTATTAAGTTTTCTGTTGTCATAACATATTCAACAGGAATACTTTGAACGATAAGTCTACTTGTTGTAAATGAATCGTAAGGTGTTGAAACCATAGCAACTTTATTTTGTTTTGCAAGTGCTATTATATCAGCAGAAACTTTAAGTCCACCAGCTATAATAACTAATGAAGCATTAGCCTTTATTACAGCTTCTATAGCATCATTTCTATCACCAACAATAGCGATATCCCCAGCGTCAATAAATGAAGCAAAAGATTCTGGTTGCATAGCAGCTACTATTAATTTTCCAGGAAATACTTCTGATGCTGATTCTGAAGTTAAAACTTCTCCAGAAAGAGTCTCTACGATATTTGAAAGTGGTGTATTACTTTTACCTAAGATATTGTTATCCCAAATATCCATATATGTAGCTGTAATATTTGAAGTAGCAATAAGTCCTATTAGCTTACCATCTTCATTTGCAACAGGCATAGTTTTTATATTTTTTTCTTTCATAGCTTTCCAAGCACTTTGTATTGAAGCTTTTGGTGATATAGGTTCCATTTTATCTATATCTAAATCTTCAATTTTTAATTTCATTGTATCTATTAACATAGGAGCTTCAACATTGAAATAGTCAAGCGCATATTGAGTTTCTGGGCTTACATTACCAAGTCTAACTGGAATAGCTGGGATATCTTGAGTTTTGTTTTTAAATTCAGCAGTTGAAATTGCTGCACATATTGAATCACTATCAGGATTTTTATGACCTGATACATAAATTACATCTTTCATTAAAAAATCTCCTTTTAAATCTACATTTTATAATCAAAATGTATTTCTATTTATCTGATACTTAGTGCTTTAATACTCTTAACTTCTGTAAGTAGGAGATAAAGAAACACATGTTGTTAGATCACTACGATTTAACAGTTAAATAGAGAAATAACTCTATTTAAAGTTTGTATTCGTTTATCAGATAGCTTGTGTATCTAACATACGCAAATAAAGAAACATACATCTCTTGATAATTTTTAGAATAAATTAAGTGGATGTAGTATTTCACCTTAACTTAGTCTACGTTTATATTTTAATAGTTACTTAATAAAATGTAAAGTTCAAAGAGGGACAAGTTAGAAGGTATAAAATAAGGGATTTAAGGAAGAGTTTAGATTTTAAAAATAAATATACATAAAATTTAACGAGATATTATGAAATCGTAAGTTCTAAAGTATTAAGTGCTTAACATATATTATGTAAGAAGTTTCAATAAGGGGGGAGAATTGTGGAAGCTGAAAAGTTTATGTCTAGAGGATTATCTAGTGCGGAAGCACAAAGAAGACTTGAAAAATACGGAGCAAATGAAATTATAAGGAATAATAAAACATCAGCAATAAAAATATTTTTGTCACAATTTAATGATTTTATAACTTGGGTGTTACTTGCGGCTACAGTAATATCAGGTTTGATGGGAGATGTAGCTGATGCGATAACGATTTGTGTCATAGTAATTTTAAATGCTGTTCTTGGATTTATACAAGAATTTAAAACAGAAAAATCACTAGATGCATTAAAGGCAATGGCAGCTCCAACTTGTAAAGTTTTAAGAGATGGAAATGTTATTGTTATATCAGCAAATGAAATAACTCTTGGAGATATTATAATTTTAGAAGCTGGAGATAGGGTGCCAGCAGATGGAGAATTTTTAGAAACTACAAATTTAATGGTAGATGAGTCACTTTTAACAGGTGAGTCTGTAGGGGTTAATAAGACAATTTTACGAGGTAGTAATCTTGCATTTATGGGGACAACTGTTATTAAAGGTAGAGGAATGCTTCAAGTAACTCAAATTGCTATGGATACAGAAATGGGGAAAATAGCAAATATGCTAGATTCCATAGAATCTGAAAAATCTCCATTAAAAGAAAAATTAGAAGGACTTGGGAAAATTTTAGTTGTTATATGTTTATTAGTTTGTGCACTAGTTACTGTATTAGGAGTGATAAGAGGGAACCCAATAGGTGAGATGTTCCTTGTTGGAGTAAGTCTTGCAGTTGCTGCAATACCAGAAGGGCTTACTGCAATAGTTACAGTTGCACTTGCACTTGGAGTTTCTCGTATGTTAAAGAGAAAAGCTTTAGTTAGAAAGTTACCAGCAGTAGAAACGTTAGGATGTACATCTGTTATCTGTAGTGATAAGACAGGTACACTTACTCAGAATAAGATGACGGTAAAGGAAGTTTTTATAGATGGAAGAACTTATAGAGTAGGGGAAGATACAGTTCCAAGAAATCCAAAACTACTTAAAAGCTTTGTATATTGCAATGATTGTAATTATGACTTTTCTAAGAGTGATATAGAAAAAGCATTGCATGGAGATCCAACTGAAACAGCATTAATTAAGTTGTATTTTAATAATGTTGCTTTACTTGAAGCAGCAGTAAGTAACGTAAATAGAATTTTTGATATTCCATTTGATTCAGGTAGAAAAATGATGTCAGTTGTTGTATTAGAAAATGGAAAAGAAACAGCATATGTCAAAGGAGCACCAGAGAGGGTTATAAATAAGTGTACTCATATATTAGAAAACGGAACTTTAAAAGTTCTTAATTCACAGAAGAAGCAGATGATATTAAATGCTATGGAAAATATGAGTAAGAGAGCATTACGTTGTATAGCAGGGGCATATAAAGAAAATAATATTAAAAAAGATGAAACTATAGAAGAACATTTAGTTTTTGTGGGACTTGTAGGAATAATTGATCCACCAAGAGAAGAAGTTAAAGATGCAGTTATTAAATGCAAATTAGCAGGAATAAAACCTGTAATGATAACAGGGGATCATAAAAATACAGCATTTGCTATTGGTAGAAATCTTGGTATTGCAAGTACAGAAAGTCAAATAGTAACTGGTGATGAAATAGAAAATATGACTGACTTACAGTTACAGAAGAATGTAGAAGATATAAGAATATTTGCAAGGGTTAGCCCCACACATAAATTAAGAATAGTTAAAGCTTTTAAGAAAAAAGGGAATATTGTTGCTATGACAGGAGATGGAGTAAATGATGCACCAGCAATAAAAGAAGCAGATATAGGAGTTGCTATGGGAATATCAGGAACAGATGTAACTAAGGAAGCATCATCTATGATATTAATGGACGATAATTTTGATACTATAGTTTCTGCTGTAGAAGAAGGTAGAACTATTTATGATAATATAAGAAAATTTATAAGATATCTTTTATCATGTAATCTTGGAGAAGTTTTAACTATGTTTTTAGCAAGTTTATTTTCTTTACCAACACCTATGTTGCCAATACAAATTCTTTTTGTAAATTTAGCAACTGATGGTTTACCAGCTATAGCACTAGGTGTAGATCCGGCAGACCATGATATAATGAAGCAAAGACCAAGAGAAAAAAATGAAGGTATTTTTGCAAGAGGGTTGAAGGAAAAAATATTATTAAGAGGTACTCTTATAGGATTTTGTACTTTACTTTCATTCATTGCAGGAATGTATTATGAGTTTAGTATAGATACTTGTAGAACTATGGCACTTTCTACGCTTGTATTATCACAACTTATACATGTGTTTGAATGTAGATCTGAAAGGCATTCTATTTTTGAAATAAAATTATTTACTAATCCATATCTTGTTGGGGCTGTAGGTGTTTCTATAGTAATGTTACTTGGAATAATATATATTCCTTTCTTTGCTGGAATTTTCCACACAGTATCTCTTAGTATTAGACATTGGTTATTAGTTTTATTCTTTTCATCTGTTATAGCCTTAATAAATAGTGCATATTTATTATTTAAAAGTAAGAGATAAACAAAATAAAAAGCACCGAAAAAATCGGTGCTTTTTGCTATCTCATTTTTGGTGTTTGTTGTCTAGATTTTTTGAGCTGTGAACGATCTACAGGAATTAAGTCCTTACCTGTTGTCATGTTAAGTATATTACTTATCTCTATGAACTCTTTATTATCTTTTACACTTTTCAATCCTTGAATAACTACATTATTTCCTTGTTTTACTTGTATAAATTCAGGCTTTTTGAACCATTTCTTTTTATTATATACACACATAGAAACTACTTTGCTTCTTTCAGGTCTAATCATTATGTTAACACTCAATTTATGGAAAATTCCTAAAATTGATTTTTCTTCCATTTTTACAGATAAAACATTTCCAGAAAATGAAGTTAATCTATCTCCGTATTTTTTTAAGTAAGAATCTGTATAATATTTCGACATTTTTTCTTTGAATCCCATTTAAAATACTCCTTTTCAAAACAGTAAAAATTATAATTCCAAATTTCAATATTTAAATATATATTACCTATTATAACATAAGGAATACATTTATAAAACTTATTTTACCTAAGTAAATAGCTTCAATTAAGTATATATTTTATTAATAAAATGTATATTTGAACATGAAATGTAAAGAAATTCACTTAAATATAAAATTTTTATAAGATACATACAAATAATCTAGTTAAATATTGAAATGTTTTTAGGAATTTGTAACTAAAATAAACAAACTGATATAAAAAATGTAAAGTGTAGACGATTTATTTTAACTAATTTATAATAAATATATACTATCTAATTGTATTAGGAGGATAAGAAAATGAATAAACAACAATTAGCATCTATGATAGATCACACAATATTAAAGGCTGAGGCAACAAGAGAGTCTGTAGAGCAAATATGCAAAGAGGCTTTAGAATATAAATTTGCGTCAGTATGCATAAATCCAACTAACGTAGAACTTGCGGCTAAATTATTAAAAGGTAGTGAAGTCAAAGTATGTACAGTTATAGGGTTCCCTTTAGGAGCTAATACTTCAGAAGTTAAAGCATTTGAAACTAAAGATGCTATCGAAAAAGGTGCACAAGAAGTTGATATGGTTATTAACATTGGAAGATTAAAAGATAAAGACTATGAATATGTAAAAAATGATATAAAAGCAGTAGTTGAAGCAGCAAAAGGAAAAGCTTTAACTAAAGTTATAATAGAAGCTTGTTTATTAACTGATGAAGAAAAAGTAAAAGTTTGTACACTTGCAAAAGAAGCAGGAGCAGATTTTGTTAAAACTTCAACAGGATTTTCAACAGGTGGGGCTACTCCAAGTGATATAAAATTAATGAGAGAAACAGTAGGACCAGAACTTGGTGTTAAAGCATCTGGTGGAGTAAGATCATTTGAAGATGCTAAAGCAGTTATAGATAATGGGGCTACAAGAATAGGAGCATCAGCATCAATAGCTATTTGTGAAGGACAAGTTTCAACTTCAGATTATTAATCAAGACTAGAATGAACAATTAATATAAGATTAATATATTTTAGAAATATATTAATTTAAAGGAACAGATGTGAGGTAATCCATCTGTTTTTTTTATTAGAATTTTTAGAGAGAAGATAAAAGTTGGCGATCTGATAAAAAAATGTCGAAAATAAATTTTGGGAAATTTTAAGCAAAGTAATAGCTAAATGGAAGTTATAAGAATACTTATATAATATATTACTTTATAGGAGGGAGCTGCTCTAAGAAATTAATCTGCAATTTTTGATTAATTTTTCGAGTAGAGTTTTATGAAAAGAGAGTTAACTCCAAGCGAAATAATTTATAGTGAGAATTTTTTAGCCAATGAATACAACCAAAATATTTTATCAAAGGTAGATACTTATGAAACTATTGAGGAGGCACTTAATATAGATAAAGACGGTTTTCATATTTATTTAGTGGAAGATTTCTCTAATAAAAAACTTAAAAATCTTATATCAAAAATAGATTCATTTTTAAAAAATAAAAATAAGCCAAAAGACATTTGCTATATAACATTTGATGATTTAAGAGAACCTAAGGTACTAACAATTAAAAATTCATACGGAATAAAGTTGAAGAGTTATTTAGAAAAGGTAATAGAACTTTATAGTGAAAGAATTTTTGCTTTTTATAATTCTGATGTAAATGAAGAAAAGGAAAGAATAATAGACAATGTAAGTAGAATTAGAAGTGATTATATAGAGGATTTGATAGAGTCAGCTAAAAATGAAGGTTTTGAGCTTAAGGCAACATCAATAGGAATTACATTTGTTCCTATTGATGAAGAGGAAGATCAGCTTTTAATAGAAGATGAAGATATGACTGGTAGGATGGTTAAGCTAAAAGATGATGCTGAAGAAATTTTAGAGAAGTTAAAAGACATTGAAACTGATTCTATAGAAAGGCTACAAGAAATTTTTAGGATTTATCTAGTAGAAGAAACTGAAAATATAAAAGAAGATATTATAGAAGAATTTGATTCAAGTGATGATGTAGGAGTTATTAGGGCTAAAGAGTATTTATTAGATGTTTGTGAAGATATAGAAAATAAAGTTATAGATATTTATTCTATGCAATATGAAGTTGATGAAGAAAAAATAGCAGAGGTTTTAGCTAGGTATGTTGTTAATGTTTTAGTTGATAATAGTAAAGTGAATAAACCGAAAGTTGTTTTTGAAGAAGACCCATCAATTAGTAATTTATTTGGAGTCATAGAATATGAGAGTAATAATGGATCATATTCAACAAACGTATCTTTAATAAAACCAGGTTCAATATTAGAAGCAAACGAAGGCTGTGTTATAATAAGGCTTAATTCTTTACTTCTAAATCCTAATGCATATTATTATTTAAGAAGAGCTCTTTTGAATAATAGAATTACTTTGAATTATGATAGGGGTGCTTACTTAGAGTTATTATCATTAAATGGTTTGAAACCAGAAAACATACCTATAGATGTAAAAATTATTATAATTGGAGATTATGGCAGTTATGATTTCCTATATAATAATGATGAAGATTTTTCAAAAATATTTGGAATCAGGGTAGAAGAAAAAACTGTAGTTAGTATTGATGACTATGTGAAGCAAAAATTAACATCTGAAGTTAAAGCTATAGTTACAGAGAATAATTTACTAGAAATAACAGATAAAGCTGTAAATGAGTTAGGAAAGTATTTATCAAGAAAAGCTGGTAGTAGAAAAAGAATACTTTTAAATGTAGATGAAATAGAAAAAATTTTAATATTAGCAAATAGTAATGCGAAAAAATCTAAAAGAAAAATATTAAAAGCAAAAGATATTATAGATGTTTCTTATAAAGAAACTGAAATGGAAAAAGAATATAAAAAATTATATGAAGAAAAGAAAATACTTATAAATGTTGATGATAATTTGGTTGGAAGTATAAATGGATTATCAGTAATAGATGCAGGGTATTTAAGTTTTGGAAAACCGATAAGAATAACTTGCGTAGCATATAAAGGAAGCGGAAGAATTATAGATACTCAAAGAGAAAGTAATATGAGTGGACAAATACACAATAAATCTATCAATATACTCAAAGGATTTTTAAATAATTATTTAGATAGTTATAAAACTACTCCTGTAGATTTTCATTTGAGTTTTGAACAGCTTTATGGTGGACTAGATGGAGATAGTGCTTCTGTAGCAGAAGTTGTAGCTATGATTTCATCACTTAGTAAACTTCCTATAAAACAATCTATAGCAGTAACAGGTTCATTAAATCAATTTGGAGAAGTTCAGCCAATCGGTGGAGTAAATGAAAAAATAGAGGGTTTTTTTAGCACTTGTGATTTGATTGATACACATAAAGGAAAAGGTGTATTAATACCAGAGAGTAATAAGGACGAGCTTATTTTAAGGGAAGATGTTGAAGAAGCTGTAAGAAGAGGCGAATTTTCTATATATACAATGAAAAATATTAGTGATGCATTAGAAGTTTTAATGTTAACTGATAATATGACTATTGAGGATATAGCAAAAGCTATAAATGAAGAAATAAAAAAATATGAGTAAAGTAAAAACTTCTACTATTTAAATATTTAGTTTTTATTTAGAGTAGAAACTAGAAAGGATTGTATTTTCCAGCAAAATACAATCCTTTTAATTTTATTAACTGTTTTGTAATTAAATCAGTTCTAAAGAAGCCTTATGTAAACTTCATTTATTAAATGTTTACATAGACTACGGAATGTTAAAACACCTCTAAAGGATATGGTGATAGAATTATAAATAGATTAAGGTGTAAAGCACTTATGACTAATTATTATATAGTTATGAAATTTACACTGTAAATTAGGGGGACATTATGAAGAAAAAATTTATATTACTATCTTTGGTTCTGACATGTGTTTTAGGTAAAGGCGCAGTTGAGGCTAAAGCTCAAACAGTAGAGGTAAACAAGAATATTAATATAGAAGAAGTATCTCATAAGAGTAACAAAGGATGGGTAAAAGTTGATAAAACATTTTACCATTATAATGCAGATGGCATTAAAAGCAAAGGTTGGTTAAATGATAATGGGACATGGTATTATTTAGATATAAATACAGGAGCGATGCAAACAGGATGGGTCTACGTAGGATCGGAGTGGTACTATTTAGCCTCGTCAGGAGCAATGCAAACAGGATGGATAAATGATAATGGAACATGGTACTTCACAAATGAAAGCGGAAGCATGGAAAAAGGTTGGAAGCATATAGGTTCAGATTGGTATTACCTTAATCCAAGTAGTGGATATATGCAAACAGGATGGATAAATGATAATGGAACATGGTACTTTACAAATGAAAGTGGAAGAATGGAAAAAGGTTGGAAGTATATAGGTTCAGATTGGTATTACCTTAATCCAAGCAGTGGATATATGCAAACAGGATGGATAAATGATAATGGAACATGGTACTTCACAAATGAAAGTGGAAGAATGGAAAAAGGTTGGAAGTATATAGGTTCAGATTGGTATTACCTT
>JBOFRC010000008.1:0-1902 GCA_051650825.1 Sarcina sp.
CTCTGTCTCTAAAAACTTGTCCTTCATTGGGTGTTTTTCAGAGTGCGCTTAAAACTTATTTGTTTTCTTTAGCTTTTGACAATGCTTTGTAGGTGTGTATGTCATATGTTTGTTTTCTGTTTTTTCTGTTTCTTTTTTATATTTTGTGTAAAGCACTTTGTTTCCACTTGTGGTGTTGAAAGTGCTTTATAAATAAAGTTGAGTTGAGTGTGTGTGTGTGTGTGTGTGTGTGTGTGTGTGTGTGCGCAGTATCACAGTGTGTGTGTGTGTGTGCGTGTCTGTGTGTGTGTGTCTGTGTGTGTGTGTGTGTGTGTCTGTGTGTGTGTGTCTGTGTGTGTGTGTGTGTGTGTGTGTGGCTGCTGGACCTCATCAGTTCAGCCTCAGGCAGTGAACTCCACACGTCCTCCTGGCTGCTGACGTCCCTGATGAAGTCCGCCAGCGTGATCAGGCTCTGGAGGCTGGAGTTCATGTAGCACATCTGGGCCGGGTTTGGAAACCTGACACGCAAACACAACACGTCAGAACACACAGCAACATCAGAAAACTCCTCGGTGACAAAGCAGGGGCTCGATTTCTCTTAAACAAATAAATCAACAACTTTGTTTCTCGAGTCGGTGTGTTTTTATGCAGATTTACTCACCCAAGCCAGTCCTGCTGACCTCCGAGGCTCTGGGAGCCGATGGCCTGCGTCACGGTGCTGTGACGCGTTTTGAGAGTACAGGAAGAGAGAGGCACGGTCAGACACACACGGCCAATAAAATGGCAAACATGAAGCTGTGAGGCTGGTACAGCAAGTGCGTTGCCTGGTTTTACGCACATTTTCAATTTGCGCTTAAAAAAATTCAGAAAAAGCTGAAATATCGCGCAAGCTAGTTGCAGTTTGGCTATTAAAGCAGAGGCAGCAAACAAACAAGATCCTCCACGGTATGTGGACACAGGTGAGTCTGACTGAGTGAGTGAGTTCAGTGCTAAATGTTGCCCAAACGTGCACCTATACGCAAATGAATCATGAATCGTAGTCTGAAAACGATGATTTGTCCGATCAAAGTAAACAAACATTACGAATCTGATCAGACATTCAGTGGCAGCCTTGGATTCTGCTGCTGCCACATTTCAGTTGGTACCAAAAAAGCTTCAATACCCAGCCCAACTCTATTTTTGTGGTGATGAAAATGAACTTGTGTTTGTGGACTCACCTTTGGCAGGACGAGCCCTGCTTGGCCAGTGTCTTGCACACGGTCTGCAACATTAAAGCCATAAGAATGGGCAGCTTGTCCCGTTTCTTCTTCTTTGCTCCCTTCTCTGCTGCTTCCTCCTCATCGTCAGTGGGAGCTTTGAACTCAACCACCTCATCAACCTCATCTGCAGCACACAGAGTCCTGTCTGTAGCTTTGACGGGGCTGCAACATGGAGAGAGAAACAGGCTGTCATTCTGCATTCTGTATTTTTGCTTGACTTTCACACGTCAGCGATGTGAAATGAGTCTTGTTACCTCCTGTGAGGCGTGCGAGGGGTCCTCTGCCGTCCCTCGGCGTCTGCGGCTGGAGCGACTCGACGTTTTCTCTGTTGGAGGAATGTCTCAGCGGTCAATATTACAGGGACGCACTTTACTGAGGTGCAGACTGGCAAACGTGTAGTTAATGTGAAGCAGTGAAACTCACTCCGCAGCAGTCAAAGACTCTGCACCTCCAGCGACTCTTCCCCGTTTTTAGACTTCCAGCTGTTGTTGTAATAGTGGCTGGGCCATGTGAGGAGGCGGCTTTGCTGAGAGACACAAACACAGCTGATTATATTACTGTTCACTTAGTTTAAACTGTGGAGGACTCACCTGAAGCGAATCCCTCCGCAGTCTGCGATATTTTTACTAATACTACCCGGAGAAGGCCTTTGGTTCACAGTGAG
>JBOFRC010000009.1:0-1207 GCA_051650825.1 Sarcina sp.
CTGACTCCAGCTCTGTATTGAACACACAGACATGAGACTGATATCTGTCCTCTAATGTCTCAGAAAGATCTATCCTTTAAAAAGGAGGGCAGGACTTTGGATTCACATATATCTCTATGGTGTTGGCTAAAAATACACAGATAGTTATTGAGAGAGGAGTTGAAGCTACGTTTAAATATTACAGCAGGTTAGACGGCACAGTTTAAACCTGATCAGCAAACAAAAACAGCAGCTTCACAATCAGATATCACGAACTCACGGGTCCAAACACTGGAAACTCCTACAGCTTTGAATCTTTTATCTTTGTAGGTTAATTAGCTTTTTTGTTTTTAGTTCAGCATTAAAATGTCCCCGTTTCTCTTTAAACTGTAAAACAGCCAATCAGGAGTCGGAGCTGCTGCAGCACCAGCGCGCGCCTCCCGCCTTCAGGGACGCTGCCTTCAGGAACATGTCGGAAATATCCAAACTGTCACACGAGATCAGACTTAACAAATTTCTACTTTTCTCAGGATTCAAAGATGATGTACTTTATGAAATGAAACGGTTGAAGGAAATTTGCTGCCAATAAACCAAACGCAGTCTTTAAGGTGAGGAGTTTCTTTTTGGAATAACAACACTTTGATGGGGACAGGATGTTGATGGTCTGAAGTCAAACATTACCAGATGTAATTAAACACATCATAATATTTGAAGATTTCATTGATCAATAAATCCCCGGTTTAAGTAAATTTTGCTGCTAATCATAATTTCTGAAGATGAAAAGAGATTTTATTTACTGGCTGAATAATAATCAGCCTGGACAGACTGAAGGTTCAGTTAGCACGATAGCTTACAGGTGAGCTACATTAGCCTGTTTGAATTCATATAGTATCATCTTAGCTAGTTAGCTAAACTAGTTAGCTAGTGTCTATTAATGGTAGACATACAGCAGCTAAACTGTTATCTAATATTAATCCTGTTTATGAGCTAATTTAACTTTCTAAATGTGTCCTAACTTTGTAAGTTAGCTAGCTCGCTAAGTTAGCTAGCCGAGATACTGACAGCAGCTCAGTTAGTTCGTCCTGTTGAGCTTTTACATAAAGGTCATTTACTGACCACATGAGAAACAGGCTGAATAATAACTGAGCAGATCGGTCATAAAAACAACAGTAGATCACAGGAAAGGAGCTTATAATTATTGAACCTTTAGCGAAGTAAGCGGTAGGTT
>JBOFRC010000010.1:0-32813 GCA_051650825.1 Sarcina sp.
AGATGTGGCTATAGTTTAAGAGACTATAGCCAATAGTTTCTAAAAATTATTAGAGTTTTAGTTAAGGCTAGGAGGAAATTTAATGGCAATAAAAATTATAACCGACAGTACAAGCTATATACCAAGAGAGTACATAGACAAATATGATATAAGGATAGTTTCTCTTAATGTTATAATGGATGGAGTAAGTGAGAGAGAAGTAGAAGTTGATGATGAGGAATTTTACAGAAAACTTGCTATTGCAGGGAAGTTCCCAACATCATCTCAACCAGCTATGGATGAGTTTGAAAATACATTTTTAGATGCAGCTAAAGAAGGGGACGATATTCTTGGTATATTTTTATCATCAAAAATGAGTGGAACTTATTCAACAGCACATCTTATAAAAGATATGGTTAGAGAGAAGTACCCTAATACAAATATAGAAATTGTTGATAGTATGAACACAACTATGAGTATGGGATTTTTAGTTGTTGAAGCAGCAAGATTAGCGGTAGAAACTAATAAAACTTTAGAAGAAATAAAAGCACATATTGAAGATATGAAGAAAAGAACAGATATTATGTTTATTCCTGGTTCTTTGAGTCATCTTAAAAAAGGTGGAAGAATAGGAGCAGCATCAGCACTTATAGGAAGTATTTTAAGAATAACACCTATTTTACATGTTGTTAATGGGTCAGTAGAAGTATTAGATAAGATAAGAACGCATAAAAAAGCAGTAAATAAAATGTTTGAAATAGTTACAGAGTTTAAAAATAATGATAATCTTGGAGATGCGGTAGTATATCATATTTTAAATGAAGAGGAAGCTATTGAAATGAAAAATAGATTAAAAGAAGAATTAGGATTAGACTGTCATATAATGGATATAGGTCCGATAATAGGTCTACATGTAGGTCCTAAAAGTGTAGGTATAGCTTATTATACAAAAAAATAATTAAATTTTTATTTTAAGTGATGAAACTAAAATTTCATCGCTTTTTTTGTGTTTATATTAATAATAAAGTCTTTTTATTAACATATATAGAGAAAATAAATATATTTACTTGCTTATACATTAAATAATAATAATTATTATTTAATATGAATTATTTAAAAGTATTGATAAAGTTTTCGGCATATGATATTATTTAATTAATTAATAAATGAGAATGAATTTCAATTAAAAATTGAATGATATATTAGTTAATAAATAGATTACTAGGAACGGAAGGAATGATTTTATGGAAGCAAAAATAAAAGCTAAAAAAGTAAAACCAATAAAAATAAATAGACGTAGATGGCTAGCTCTTTTAGCAACTATAGGACCAGGGTTAACAGTAATGCTTGCTGATACTGATGCAGGTTCTGTTATTACAGCAGCACAATCAGGAGCACAGTGGGGATATAAACTATTAGCATTACAAGTTATTCTAATACCTATTTTATATTTTGTACAAGAGCTAACAAATAGACTTGGAATATCAACAGGTAAAGGACATGGTGAACTTATAAGAGATACTTTTGGAAAGTATTGGGAATGGTTTTCAGTATTAACATTATTGGTAGCTGTTATAGGAGCATTAGTTACAGAGTTTACAGGAATCCTTGGAGTTGGATTATTATTTGGTATTTCTAAATGGATTACAGTACCATTAGCAGCAGTAGGACTTATACTTATATCAGCACTTGGAAAATATAAAAGAGTTGAAAAAATAGCAATATTAGTTGGGTTATTTGAATTAGTATTTATAGTAGCAGCTTTCTTTGCAAAACCAGATATGCATGAAATTGTTTCACAAATGAGTAATCAACCATTAGGAAGTGGCGCTTATTGGCTTTTAATATCAGCTAACGTTGGAGCTGTAATAATGCCTTGGATGATATTTTATCAACAAAGTGCAGTTGTAGAAAAAAAATTAACAAAAGATAGAATTAAATTTTCAAGAATTGATACAATGATAGGATCAGTAGTAACTCAAGTAATAATGGGAGCTGTATTAGTTTTAGTAGCAGCAACAATTGGTAAAACAAATCCTAATGCTCCTTTGAATAGTGTTCAACAGATTGTAAATTCAATTACACCTTTTGTAGGATCATTTGCAGGAAAAACATTATTTGCAATTGGAATGGTTGGAGCAGCTTTAATAGCAGCAATAGTAGTTTCATTAGCAATATCATGGTCTCTTGGTGAGATGTTACAAATTCCTTGTAGTTTAGATAACTCTTGGAAAGAGGCACCTGTTTTTTATAGCATATATACAGGAGTAGTTGTTATTTCAGCTATTATAGTATTATCAGGAATGTCATTAATACAATTAACTATTTGGGTAGAAATATTAAATTCATTATTACTTCCTATAGTATTAGGATTCCTAATTGCACTTGGTTTTAAAGCATTACCTAAAGAATTTGCATTAAAATCTTGGGAAAAAGTAGTTCTTATTATAATATATGTAGCTACTTGTGGACTTGGAATTTTAACAGCTATAAATGTATTTCTTTAAAATAAAAAACTCTCATTGTAAGAAAATTTTATTTATACTTACAATGAGGGTTTTATTTTTAGCGATTATTCATCAAAGACAAGTTTTTTTATTAGCTTCTCTTCGCCTATGGTGGTATTTGGAAAAATATCTGTTGCATTAGTTATAAAATTTAAAGGTAGCGGCATAGCGGGACTAAAGTGAGTTAGTAATAACTCTTTAACATTTCCGTTTTTTGCTAAAGTTGCTGCTTCTCTAAAAGTCATATGTTTATTTTGAATAGCTTTATTTATATCAGCATCATCTCCGTAAGTACCTTCACAGATGAATAAGTCACTCTTATTAATAAAACTTTCAATTTCTTTTATATTTCGAGTATCAGTAATATAGGAAAGTTTAAGTCCATTTCTTTTCTTACCAAGAATTAAATCAGCAGTATAGATTTTGCCTTCAAATTCTATAGGGTTTCCTTTTTGTAATGCACCCCATATATTTTTAGGAACATTGTTATGCAATGCTTTTTGTAAATCAAATTTAGGAGTTCTATTTATAGCGAAGTTAAAACCTATACAATCTGTAGAATGTTCAAGAAGTAAGGTTTCAATCTGTAATGATTCAAAAAGTTGGTCATCTTCATTTAATAACTCTAACTCTTTATTATATATACCAAACTTAAATATAGAGTTTTCAGTAGATTCTATAATATTTATTTTGTATGGAAGATAAGGTGCAATAACTCTTAGACCATTTATAATGGCAGTTATTCCTAAAGGTCCAATAATTGTAATAGGTGTTGTTCGACCAGAATTACCTATTGTAGCAAGAAGTCCTGGAATTCCAACAGTGTGATCACCATGACCGTGTGTTATACAAATAATATCTATATTTTTAAAGCCCCATCCAAGTTCTCGCATAGAGACTTGAGTGCCTTCTCCACAATCTATTAGGATTTTTCTTCCTTTGAAATTAAGTAGTGATGCTGAAAGGTATCTGTTTGGAAGTGGCATACCTCCACCAACACCAAGCATAGCTAAATCAAGCATTTAAAGTCACCTCTTTTCTTTGGTTTAGCAATTTTACTAAATTTTTATATACTATATTATACTTTAAATTAATATATTTATAAATATGGGGGAATGTATCAATGGGATGAGTATTAGAAATATTTGCAATTAAGAAGGTATTTTATTATAATAAACAATAATAATAATAAACAATATTAGTAAATAAAAAATTAAAGGAAGTGTTTTATAAAATGTCTGAACCCGGATATGGATCGAGTATCGAGATTTCAAATTTATTAGGTGGAAATAATAAAAAAATATTAAGTTATTTAGTTGGATCATCTAGTAACGAGTCAAATATTAGAGGGAATATGATAAGTAATTTCTTGAATAAGTTTAAGTTATCAGCGAAAAATTTATTAGTAGCATTTACTGATGAAAGCATACTCTTGAGTGAACTAGAAAGGGGTAATAGTTTAGATAGAAATTCTATTTTATCATATAAGCAGATAAAAAAATTTAATTATTACACTAAAAGTAGTAATTTAGAAATAATAACAGATACCAATAATAAGTACTTTATTAAGGTATCAAGATATGATTTAGAACAAAGTATTAAATGTTTAAGTAAAGTATTTCAATTAAAATATATAGATTAAATTTTGAAAACTGTGCAAATAGAGCTTTTTATTTAAAAAGTTTTAATGATTTTGCATAGTTTTTATTTTTTTTACAATAGTATGGCATAAGTTGACGAATTATCATAATCTTTGGAAATAAAGGTTTTATTCATTGACTATATTGTAATAACTAGATATAATGAAAGTATAAACTTGTTGGTTAGTAAGAAAACCGGTGAGTTTTATGAGAATATCTTATTAAATATGCATTAAAGAATAAATTTATAGGGCTTGTGTATTTTGAAGATGAATTTCGTATAATAATGTTTTTTGAGAAAATTATATCAACAAAGGACTATGTGAATTCACATAGTCCTGCTTTTAGGTTATAAACCTTTTCCTTTTTTGTTAGGAGCGAAACCTCTTTCTTCAAGTATTTGATATATAGTTTTAGAAGTTGTGTCTTCTAGTGTATATCCAAGAAGAGTTAGAACTTCGTTTAATTCAGCTTCAGAAGTTGTTTCAATTTCAATATATGGAAAAGGGCAAAAACTTTCATCATTTATGTCAATTTCTATAAGAGAGTTTTTATATTTGTAACTTTCTCTATATTTTTTTATAGATTCTTGTAGTTCAAGACCAAGAGATTTGAATATGTTAGCACCCATAGAACCATCTTCTATGATTGTTTCATTTTCTTCCATTATTTTAAATGTGTCTTGGGATAACATTTTTTTTGTTGTCATAAAATAAATAGTTTTATTGTTGATTAAGTCCTCAACAGTTCTAATTCTAGCATAACCTTTTTTGTCTAGTAATTGTCTGTTTGGAAAATCATATATATCATTAATTTGATTTTCTTTTTTTACATTGATTGCTGAATTTTTTTTACATATATTTCTTATGGCATCTATATCTATATCCATTATTCTTGTTTCAAATTCTTGCATTCATAAAACCTCCAAAATTTAGTGATATTATTATTATAAAGCTTTATATTATATAATTCAAAATTACTAAATATGGTTGGATGATTGTAATGTCAGATGTCATCTTATAAAATTTTTTTATGTATTAGTATAATGAAATTAAGAAGCAGGAAAATTTTATTTGATGAGAGTAGGACTATATTTATATTAAATATATGAGCATAAAATTATATGTGTATATTAAATGGATATTTTAAAGTTAATTAGAATTAAATAATTAATATATTTATAAATAAAACATAAAATATAAAGTGTTAAGCATTTAAAAATGCTTTTAAAACAAAGGAGGAAAAATAATGAAAAATATTATAATGGAGTCACTAGAGTTTAGACATGCGTGTAAAGAATTTGATAATACTAAGCAAATAAGTGATGAAGATTTTAAATTAATTTTAGAATCAGGAAGACTTGCACCAAGTTCAATGGGTCTTGAACCATGGAAGTTTGTTGTGATCGATAATCAAAAATATAAAGATGAGTTAGGTGCAGCATCATGGGGTGGTAGAAGACAAATTCCTTCATGCAGTAAGTTTGTTGTTATTTTAACTAGAAATGGTAAATCTCTTAAGTATGATTCAAAATATATAGATCATTTATTAAAAGATATTAAAAAAGTACCAGAAGAAATAGGAGTTCAAATTAAAACTACATTAAAGAACTTAGAAAGAGAAAGATTTGATATAGAAAATAGAGAAGATCTTATTTTAATGTATTCAAACACTCAAAGTCATATGGCACTTATGAATATGATGTATACAGCAGCGCTTTTAAAAATAGATTCATGTGCTATTGGTGGATATGATACTGCAACTCTTGAAAATATTCTTATTAAAGAGGGAATGCTTGATAAGTCAGAGTTTGAGATAGGTACAACTGTTGCGTTTGGATACAGAAAAGAAGAACCAAGAGCTAAGACAAGACAATCATTTGAAGATGTAGTAAGTACAATTAAATAATATAATATTAAATAACTCTATAAGATATTCAAATTCTTAGGATAGTATATTTTATAGACAAATATTAAACAGAAGATGAAGGAGTGTATATTATGAAACTTAATAGACAAGATGTAATAGATATTTTTAATTTTAGATTTGCAACAAAAGAATTTAATGGTCAAATAATTCCAAAAGAAGATATGGAAATGATAGCTGATACAGCTAGATTATCACCAAGTTCATTTGGACTTGAACCATGGAAATTTTTAGTTATAGAAAACAAAGAATTAATGAAAGAAATTGCGGAAGTTTCTTGGGGATTCCAAAGACAAGTAGCTACAACAAGTCATATGATAATTGCTTTAACAAGAGCTGGAAAGCATGTTAAATATGATGCAAAATATTTACATGATTTATGGATAAATAATAAAGGTGTATCAGAAGAATTTTTCGCAGGATTAAAACCAATTCTTGCACAATTCCAAAGAGAAAATTTAGATGCTGATAATACAGATGAATTATTACTTGAATGGTCAAAAAGACAAACTTATATAGCACTTGGTAATATGATGACAGGAGCAGCTATGATAGGCGTAGATTCATGTGCAATAGAAGGATTTGATAAAGCAAAAGTTGAAAAAATATTAGTAGAAAAAGGTTTATTAGATAAAGAAAACTTTGATTTAACATATTTAGTTGCTTTTGGATATAGAGCGGAGTCACCTAATAGAGAAAAGGCTAGACTTTCAGCCGCTGAAGTTATAGAGTGGGTTAAATAAAAATAAATTAAGATTTTTTAAAGCTACATTATAAAGAATTTATTTCTTTATAATGTAGCTTTTATTTTAGTGAAGTTAGATAAATTTTATTTTAATTGGAAATAATAAAAATACTAGCTATTAGAAAAATAGATTAATTAGTTAAAAGAAATTTTACAAAATACACCTTTTTAAACGTTTACTTTTATAAAATATAATAGTATAATTTATTTAAGGTAAAAAATGGTATTTAATAAAAGGTGTATAAATATATTGTGAGAGGTGTTTTATGGAAAATTTAGTTAATAATGTAGAGTTTGTAGAATGGTTAAATGAAAGAATGAAGATGTCTGTTGAGCATCAGGACGAAGCGACATTACAAAAACTTTATGGAGATTATCAAAGAGAACAAGAGTATGATGTGAAACTTGGTTTCTAAATTAAAAAATAAATAAAAAATGAGCAGTAATAAGCTGCTCATTTTTTTATTCTTCTAAAACTTTTATAGTTTCTTCAACATCATTTCTTGAACCAACAAGAACTAGTATATCGCCTTTATTTAAAATACTATCTCCATTTGGAATAATTTCTGTATCATTTCTTATATAAGAGAAGATTCTACAGTTTTTCTTAAAGGTACAGTTTTTAAGAGGTTTATTTTCAAAGTTTTCATTATTTAGAATAAGTTCTCTTACTATTATTTCATTACTAACAGGCACTTTTTGTTTATCTTCAGAAGGCATTAACTTTTCAAAGATAATAGGGAAAATAATACAAGATGCTATTGTTGTAATAATGAATGCTGAATAATCAGAATTTGTTATAAATCCAAATTTAAACGCAAGTTCAGCTGCAACTATAACTATACTAAGTTGAGCAGATAGAATAGTAGAGGATGCCATAGCTTTTTTTACTCCAAATTTTTTTATTAGTAGTAAAGAAGGAATAAGTTTTACTAAGAAGAAAATTATTAATAATATTATGGCTTTAAATATTACACTAGGATTATCTAAAACTACTCTAAGATCTACTTTTACACCGACCATTATAAAGAATATTGGAATTAAGAATCCATAACCAATGATGTTTAGCTGGTGTGAAATTTCTTCTTTTGCTTTTCCTGTTAATAGTGAGAATATCATTCCGGCAAGAAAAGCTCCAAGAACTATTTCCGTGTTAAGTTGTTCTGCTACAACAACTAGTATTAGTATAAGAGCAAAAGCAGCTCTTACGATTAAATGTATGTTCTTAAAAGAGGGAACTGTAAGGTCATGTCTTTTAAGAAAGAATTTTGAAAATATATAAGCAATAGCTGCAAATAAAAATATTAATGTAAATTCAAAACTCTTAAATGTAAGGCCATTTTCTGAAATTGAGAAAATAACAGTAGTTCCAAGTATAGATGTAAATTGACATATTATACTGAATGTTAATAATATCTGCCCGAGTTCAGTAGTTAATAAGTTTTTAGCTTTTAATATAGGTCCTACAAGACCAGCTGCAGCAGCTAAGAATATGAAGGCAATCAAAGAATATCCCTTTGTTATTCCTATTAAGTTTCGCCCAAAATATGTAAGTCCAAGGGCTGTTAAAAATGATATTATAAGCATTAAAATAGGTAATTTTATAATAGAACTTCCACCTTTGCTAGGCTTTAGATCATCAAAATTAACTTCAAGACCTATAAGGAACATTAAATAGGCAAGTCCGAGGTTTGATAAAAACAATATTGATACATCAGGATGAACAATATTAAAAAAGGTCTTCCCTACAATTATTCCTATTATAATTTCTCCTACTTGAAATGGTATTTTTAACCTTTTAAGCTTCGTAACTAAAAAAGGTGTGATAAATGCTATTACTGTGATTATTAGTAATGAACTATAGTTGAATTGATTTTGCATTAATCGACACTCCTTGTCTAAATTTATATATATAAAATATACTATCAAAACCATATTTTATCAATTTCATAAAATTAAGAGATTTCTATGAATTTTAATAAATAATAGCGTTATTTGTTGATAATACTTCATTTAAAAGAAGAAATTGAAGTTATTAAGCAAAAATAAATTTAATTTATAATTTAAAAATTACTAAATTCTTAAAAATTCTAAAAAAGGAAAATTTAGGTTGAAAAAGTGTGATTACAACTGTAAACTTAGATTATAAATAAAAATTACAATTGTAATCAATAAAAAAGGGGGGAGAGTAAAGTTGCCTAAAATTTCAGATGCAGAATGGGAGGTTTTAAATGTAATATGGACTAATCCTAAAATAACTGCAACAAATATTGAATTGATACTTGAGAAAAAAGAGGTTTGGAAGCTTAGTACAATAAAAAGCTTAATTAGTAGACTTTTAAAAAAAGAAGTTATTTCATATGAAAAATCAGGAAAAGAATATTTATATTATGCAATAATTGAGAAAGATAAATGCATAGTTGAAGAAAGTAAAACTTTCATAGATAGAGTTTTTGGTGGGTCTATAAACTCTATGTTATTAAATTTTGTAAAGTCTGAAAGTCTAACAGATCAGGAGATTAAAGATTTACGAGATTTATTAGATGAAAAATTAGATGAAAAATAATCGTAAATTTAATTTGCTAAGAGAATATATAAGCAAAGATAAAGTCTATCTTATCAAAAGAAAAGAGTTTTTTAACATTTTATTTATAGGAGTTAGGAAAACTAAAAACTCTAAGAGCCTAGAGAAAAGTTAGGAGTCTAAGTTATGGTTTTTAAATTTGTTTTAGAGACAGCTATGACAGGCAGTATAGTAATAATTTTCATTATAATAATGCAAAAGATATTAAAAGATAAAATTACACCAAGTTTTTCATACTATTTATGGATAGTAGTATTTATAAAGTTTTTAATTCCGTTAGATATAAAAAGTCCTTTTAGTTTGCAAAGACTGATACCAAATTTGAGGTTTCAAAAGCAAATAAATTTAAATGTAACTAATGTTATATTTGAGAATATTAAATCTGTAGAAATGAATAGTGTTGAAACAAGCATTTCTTTAGGAGAAATTTGGTTTATTGGGGTTATAGTATGTCTAGCATACTATATGATGAAATATTTAATTTTACAAAAAAAGTTTAAAAAATGCAATAAGGTGTGTAAAAAAGATGTTTTAGAGGTACTAGAAAGGTGTAAAAAGACTTTGAAAATATCTAAAAATATAGAGATTTTAGAATCAGAATTTCTTAGTTCACCTGCAATAACTGGATTTTGGAAGACAAAAATTTTAGTACCTAAAAAATTTTTGGATAATAATTCTAGTGAGGATATAGAACTGATTTTTGTACATGAATTGATGCATTTAAAGTATGGAGATATATTACTAAATTTATTTTTAGATGTAATGAAAATAATTTATTTTTTTAATCCACTAATATATATTGCGTCTAGGAAAGTAAAGAATGATTGTGAAATAGCATGTGATTATAGGGTTTTAAAAATTGTAGGAGTAAAATTTTACAAAACTTATGGAAATATTTTAATAGATTTAGCTAGTAATTCTAAAATTAATACTAAGTTTGAGTTTGGTTTTAATGCTATGGGAAATAAAAGAGAGTTAGAAAGGAGAATAATTATGATAGGTAAAAATAATAAATTTGGGAAAAAACATATTGTTGCAGGCATTAGTACTTTAGCGTTAGTCGGAGCTGTAGGTCTTACAACTTATGCTGATAATAATGGTGAGGTAGATAAAAGAGATAATATTATAGAAAAATTCGAGGGAGAAAATATAAAGAATATTAATAAAGGAGAAAAAGTTTTAGATAAGAGAGCTAAGGTTAAAATTGATACAACAACAGGGGAAGTATTAGCGATAGATTCAGAAAAAATAGATACAGAAGATACTAATTTAAATATTGGAAGCGGCATTAATATAATAGTTGATAAAGGAGCGGAAAATATTTCGATTCAACAGGTTAAAAGTCATATAGAAAATATGTTAAAAGAATCTATGCAAGAGGGAAAAGTTGAAAATTTAGTTAAAGATAAAAATAATTTTACTTATGATATAGTAAAAGCAGATGGAACTAGAATTAAAGCAGAAGTAGGGATTATAGTAATAAATAGCGCTGAATAATAAAATGACAAAAGCTACAAAGATTAAACTTTTAACTTTGTAGCTTTTTATTATGATAATTTTTTTAAGAAAAATTTAGCGATTTTAGATTTTCCTTCTAGACTATCTTCAAAAGCTTTTTTTGATAGTTCTACAGTTTCTTTTGCAAAATTATCAAAGAAAGCAGGACGATTTAATATAGCCTCTTCCATTTTTATATTATGCTTTTCAAGTTCTACAGTAAGTCTATCATATGTATCAATAAGGAGATTCATTCTATCAGTAGTTACAACAAAGGCACTAGGGCACATTCTTTGTATTGTTCTTTCATAAGTATTTGAGTGATTCATAACTATATATGCACCGTTAACAAGGTATATTCTCATAGATTTAATCATACCAGTATTGTATACATACATATGAGAAATAAAGTTTTTTGGTACATAAGTATTATTTATAAAGAACCAGCTTTTAGATTCATAGAATGAAAGCATTCCTATAGAAGATTTTCTAAAGTCTTCTTCATCAATCATCTGTGATACAAGTTTTTGTTTTAAGCCAAGTGTATCAGTTATTGATGTAGCTTCTAATTTATTACTTAAACTAAAAGATCCTTTAGAGTCAGGTTGTTTTATAATCATGTAATCATATCCTTTCTTTTCTTTTGTTTTATAGTTATATCTATCTAAGAAATAGATAATGCTTATAATATTATAGCATCTAAGATAGAAAATAAAAAAACAAAATGATTATTGTATA
The DNA here is from genome assembly GCA_051650825.1 of Sarcina sp. Taxonomy (GTDB): domain Bacteria; phylum Bacillota; class Clostridia; order Clostridiales; family Clostridiaceae; genus Sarcina. Next base: position 11,617 of record JBOFRC010000010.1, read on the forward strand.
TAGATATTATTGCCATAATATGAGTATATTTTTCTATAGATGAACTTTTTTTTCAGTATGAAATTTATGTTTAGTATGTGTAAATTTATTTATTTTTCTTTCAGTATATTTTTCTAAATTTTCTTTTATATCTCTAAGTGTTTCTAAATTTTTAGTTGCATTAAAAGCATTATATTCTAAAGATTTTTCAATTACTATTTTACTTGTGTTTGTATGGAGTATATTATTTGTTAATTTTAGTCCTGTAGAACAAATAGTTAAAGTTAATAGAGTGACTAAAATTAATTTTAAAGTTCTTTGCATTCTAGTTGTAGTTTTTAAATATTTCGTCTTCATAAGGACCTCCTAAATATATTAACAACTAGAATAAAAAAATTTGAATTTTATTCGTAGTTAATTGAATTTAAGTGTACTAAAGGTAGATGAGATTCAAATGTGTGAAAAATGAAGAATAAATGAAAGGTAATAGAAGTATTTTTTTCCCAAAAAGAAGTGTTTCCCTAGAATTTAGCAATATATAATAAATTTTTAGTATTTTTTTGTTCAAGATGCTAACAATAATAATAAAAAGGGAAGAGAGTTAAAACATGTTTTTAGGGGTTAATTAGTATTTTTAAATAAGTGATAATTAATATTTAGATAGAGTAAAATTAAATGTGAATTTGAATTGAAGATAAATTTATAATAAATATATAGAATACTCTATTTAAAAAATGAAAATGTTTAAATTTTAAGTGTGCTTTACTAAATGACGAATTTTTTTGATAAAATAAGCCTAAATGATTGATAAAATTTATAAATAGTTGAGAAACTATTTAAATATAAAAATTATATATAAAAACCATACTTCGCAATTTATTGAAATTAGTAGTAAGATTTAAGCATAAAAGTTTTGTTTGAATTAAAAAGAAGCTGAATTTGATTTTTTATATTTCAAACAAAAAAACTATGGATAAAAATCTTTAAATTAAGAAATTGTTTGTAAAGGAATGTTGAAAGGGGTGCTAATAATGGAAGTTCTAACTAAATGTTTAGACAATACTGATGCTTTAGATTATATAGAGCAACAATTAGAATTAAAATTTCATGTAAAAGAAAATAATAGCAAGAATATGTGTGGGAATAAATTAGATAGTGTGAAATCATCTATAGTATATTCTCTACAAAGATTAGAGGGTTTTCCACCTAAATTTTGTTCAGAACATAGTCTAGATGAATTGAAAAATAGATTACCTATTTTAACAGCAGGAGTAAGCAATGAGTTTGTAGAAATATTACAATATGCACTATATTGCGGTGGATATAAAAATATTAAGTTTACAAAAGTTTTTGATGAAGCTACACAAAAAGCTGTTCTTCATTTTAATATGCAACATAATATAAGTAAAACTAGTATTGTAATTCCTAAGTTTTGGGGAGTTTTACTTCAAATATAGTAGATAATTTAAAGTAAAAGAGATTGAATCTTTAAGGCACCTTAAAGATTCAATCTCTTTTTTTGTTTAATTTACAAGATTATGTTTTTTCTTCATATAAGCATATATAGGTACACCAATCATAATTAATAAGAAACCATATAAGACAGTTTGTGCACCAGAGGCATATATTGCCCAAATACAGAATATAAAGCCTAAGCTAGGTCGTATAAGTGATTTGATTTTTTTTCCAAGGCTTTTATCTTTTAAGTCTATTACAAGCATCATTTCAGCAAGTGTTGATACTGCATAAACAGGTAAGTATGATAAAGTAGATAGTAACACTATAAAGTTATAAGCACCATTTAAACCTTTGAAGAAGTTTAATAAAAGTAAAAGGTTTATACAAACAGCACCAATTATTAACGCAATGTGTGGTGTATTGTATTTTGGGTGAAGCTTTGAAAAAATTTCAGGGAATAATTTATCCTTTCCAGCAGCATAAGCAGCTCGGCCAGTTGCTAAAAGCCAAAGAATAGATGATCCACAAATACTTAAAGCTATTCCTATATTTATATAAAGTAAAGATTTTTGTCCAAGAACCATAGCCATAATTTGTGATAGCGGATCTAAACTATTAGCAAGCGCTGTTTGTTTCATAGCTCCAACAGAAAGTATGGAAATAGTTATGTAGAAGAATAATGCAAGTGCTATTCCTATTATTGTACTAAGTTTAACATTTCTTTTAGGATTTTTAATTTCTCCAGAAGCTACTGTTGCAACTTCTACTCCTTCAAATGCCCAAAATGTAACGGCTGCTGCCATTGGTATAGTTTTGATTCCACCACCGTGAGGGAATAAAGGTCCTATATTATTAACATCAAAAACTCCAGATGCTAATATTATAAATAGTATTAAAATTATTAGTTTTAGACCAATTAAAACTGCGCCGACAGTCCCTGCTGATTTAGCACCTCTAATGTTGATGTATGTAAAAATCCATATTATTGCTGTGCATAGTAAAAATCCTATTAGAGGGTTAGCATTTAGAATAGGGAAAACTCCGCTAAGGTATTTTAAGATAACTATAAATAGTGTAGCGTTTCCTATCCAACATCCATTCCAGTAAAGCCATGCAGTCATAAATCCCATAAAGCTACCAAAGCTCTTTCTTGAATATTCAACAACTCCACCGCTGACAGGCATTTTTGAACCAAGATTAGCAAATGTTAATGCTAATATTAAAGCTCCAATACCAGTTAAAATCCATGCTGAAATACTAGCTCCAGCGCCTGTAACTTGTGCTAATTGAGATGGTATTACAAAGATACCAGCACCTATTATGTTACTAAATACAAGAGCTATGGCTATCGTTAGTCCAATTTCTTTTTTTAACCCCTTATTTTTCTTTTCCATCGTATCCATCCTCCAAAAAAAGAATCATCTTTTATCTTTTGTTATATTTAAAATTTTATTCACAATTTAATATAGTGATAGTTTAACACTTTATCATGCTAAAGTAAAGAATTAATTTATATTAATATGTAGTAAAATAAAAAAAATAGGATAAAAAAGTTTTTTATTTTAAAAGTATATATTGACATTTACGCTACGAAATAGTCTAAACTTTTTAGTGAAAGGAGATTTTATAATGGAATATACAATAAAAAAATTAGCAGAACTTGCAGGAATAAGTACTAGAACTCTTAGATATTATGATGAAATTAATTTATTAAAGCCAAAGAGAATAAATTCTTCAGGATATAGAATTTACGGGCAAACAGAAATAGATATTTTAGAAGAAATTATGCTTTATAAAGAAATGGAAATACCATTAGAATATATTAAAAAGATGTTATTAGCTAATGATTACAAAAGGACAGAATGTTTGAAGATACATTATAGGCAATTATTAGAAAAGAAAAAGCATATAGAAAATTTAATTGTTGCTATAGAACTAACTATAGCAAATGATAAAGGAGAAATAAATATGAGTAATAAAGAGAAATTTGAAGTGTTTAAGAAAAGTAAAATAGATGAGAATGAAAAACTTTACGGAAAAGAAGCAAGAAATTTATATGGGGATGAGAGTGTAGATGATTCAAATCGTAAATTTTTAAATTTAGAACAAAATGATTTTGATAAAATGAATATGATAGAAGAAAAGTTATTTTTGTTATTAGAAGAAGTTAATAAAAACAAAGATATAAATAGTGCTAAAGCAAAAGAGATATTCAATTTGCATAAAGAGTGGTTAAGTTTTAGGATGAAATATAATAAAGAGGTTCATTTAGGTATTGTAAAAATGTATACATTAGATGAGAGGTTTACAAAATATTATGATGAGAAAAGTGGAATAGGGGCTACTAAAATATTAGAGAATATTGTTGAAAAATATATTTATGAATAATAAATAAAAAAATGTAGTTTTGTAATTCGAGAGTATATGTTTAGATAAGGTGAAACTTGCATCTGTTTTTATAAACGGTGAAGTAACTAAGTGATAAGAGTCAATATAACATAATTCTAAGATTGTTAAAACAAGTGCTATTTGATAAAATATAATCTGATACTTTAAAGAGAAGGGGATTTTAAATAATGGAATATGTTAATGATATTAGTATTATAGATGCAGTAATTCACATAGTTGATAGTAATAATGATGAACCACTTTTAAACAATTATAAATTAGAGCTTACAGATGAGATATATAAATTTTTATATAAACATGTAGAAAAATGTTTCAAGGATGAAGAATTAAGATATGCAGTTTTTAATCAAGAAAGAAGAATAGTTAAAGATTTAGCACAAGATTTTTTAAATGGTGTGGAAACAGATATAGTAACGGTATCTAAAGAGTTTGCACAACAGTTGTTTTATATAATGCGTGCTAATAGTAGTATTCCTAGCTGTGATTTAATAACCGTATATATGACTACAGATCAAGGTCCTATGCTTGGAATATTAAAAATGGATTATGTAAAAAACTTTACACATAGTGTCGATTTTATAGAAGATATGCTTGGAATAGCTATAGTAGAACAACAAGCAGGGCTTCCATCAGCAGGTCAAAAAGTTCAAAAATGTGCGTTTATTAGACCAATAAAAGAAGATCAAGAAGTAGATCTTATGGTTATAGATAAGCAAAGAAGAACTAAAGAAGGGGAAGACTTTGGGGCGGAGTATTTTGTAGATCATTATCTTGGGTGTACTGTTGTGGCAAATGAAAGGGATATGACAAAAAGTTTTATGAAAGCAGCAGAAAATTGGGCTAGAACTAACGTTGTGGATGATGCAGCTAAGGCTGTAGAAGTTAGAAAAGTTATTAAATCAAAACTTAAAGAGGAAGATATCATAAATGTTGATGAAATAGCAAGGGAAGCTTTCAAAGAAGAGCCAGATGTACAACGAAGCTTTAATGATTATATGGAATCACAAGGTGTTGAAAGAGATGTTGTAATAGATAAATCTTTTGTAGAGAAGAAACTTAAAAAAGTTAGGTTAAATGTCGATAAGGAAATTGATATTTATTTAGCTGATGAAGCATATAATGACAATGATAAATTTGAAATTGTTAGAAATGGTGATGGTACTATTAATATAGTTATTAAAAAAGTTAAGAATTATATTGAAAAATAGGAAATGAAATATTTTTTAAAAAATTTATTTTAAATGTAGCATATTTAACTATTTTAACGTATAGTATATATCAACAAGGAAAAAAATAAAATCTTAGAGTGAAGATAGTAGTCATAAGGAACATATTTCAGCGAGCTACAGATTGGTGAAAAGGTAGTAATATAGATTGTGACGAATGGGTTCATTAGATGCGAAGGGGAAATGAAAAAAGTATCCTAAGCCCTGTCCTCAGGTTATAGAGGTAGAATATCGAATAAGTTAAGTTAGATTTTTAAATCTAATACATCATATTCCGTATTTGAATTAATGAGTTTAGCTTGTGATGAAGTTTTATTGTATTAAAAGTATTTAATACAATAGTTACATAGTCAGAAGATATTAAATTTGGGTGGCAACACGGTATTATCGTCCCATAGAGGGAGATAATACCGTTTTTTTATTCTAAATTACTCAAACTAGTATTTCTAAGATTAAAACTCCTTGAATTTTAATTTAAAAATTGGAGGTATTTATTATGAATGGTTATTTTGGTGAATTTGGAGGGCAATATGTTCCGATTCCAGTACAAAAAGCATTAGCAGAACTTGAAAAGGCTTATAATGAGTATAAAGACGATAAAAATTTTAGAGATGAGTATGAGTATTATTTAAAACAGTATGTTGGTAGACCTTCACCTTTATATTTTGCACAAAGGCTAACTGAAAAAGTAGGTGGAGGAAAAATATATTTAAAACGAGAAGATTTAAATCACACAGGTGCACACAAGATTAATAATGTTATCGGGCAAATTTTACTTGCAAAAAGAATGGGGAAAAATAAAGTTATTGCAGAGACAGGGGCTGGACAACATGGAGTTGCAACAGCAACAGTAGCAGCACTTATGGGATTAGAATGTGATGTTTATATGGGGGAGATGGATACTCAAAGACAATCTTTAAATGTTTTCAAGATGGAACTTTTAGGGGCAAAAGTCATTGCAGTAAAAGAAGGAACTAGAAGTTTAAAAGAGGCAGTTGATGCGGCGCTTATGGCATATGTAAATGAGGTTGAATCTAGTTTTTATGTTTTAGGGTCAGCAGTTGGACCACATCCATACCCTACAATAGTTAAAGATTTTCAAAGTGTTATAAGTAAGGAGATATATGAGCAAATTTTAGAACAAGAAGATAAACTTCCGGATACTGTAATAGCCTGTGTAGGTGGAGGAAGCAACGCCATTGGAGCATTTGCAGAGTTTTTAGACAAGCCAGAAGTTAAACTTATAGGAGTAGAGGCTGCTGGGCATGGAATAGAAACAGATATGCATGCAGCAACCATTACTTTAGGTAAGGAAGCTGTAGTACATGGAATGAGAACAATTTGTATTGTTGATGAAAAAGGTGATGCTAAAGAAGTATATTCAATTTCAGCAGGCTTAGATTATCCAGGAGTAGGACCAGAACATGCTAACTTATATAAATCAGGGAGAGCACAGTATCATTATATAACAGACGAAGAGGCAATTTACGCATTTAAAGAATTAACAGAACTTGAAGGAATTATTCCTGCTATAGAAAGTTCACATGCAATTGCTTATGTTATGAAATATGCTAAAAATGCTCCAAAAGATGAAATTATAGTAGTTAATTTATCTGGGCGTGGAGACAAGGACGTTGACCAAATTAAGAATTATTTAAAAAATTAAAAATAAAGAATATTAAAAAAACCACTTATTTTATATAGGTGGTTTTTGCTATATATAATTTTATATTTTGAATTAGTGATATAAACAATGTATTATTTTATGTGTAAAAAAGCGTGATGTTTTAATTTCTTTTAGGATAACTAAAATAAGTAAGTGTAAAATCTTTAAATTGAGTTAGTAGATTTGTGAGGTTTTTATGTTCATTCCAAGATAAACTTATTAACCTTTTAGAAAAATCTTCTGAAAGTTCAATCTTTTTAGGATTTAAAATTCTATTTTCATCCCACCAATAAGCAGGCATGAAAGCTATTCCAAAATTATCTATGACGAGTTTTGAAATTACCTCAATATCATTGCTTTCAAACATTATTTTAGGTGAAAATCCAACTTCTTCACATAACTTCTTTAGAGAATTTTGAAAATTATAGTCATCGGTTAGTGCAATGAAATTTTCAGATTCTAAGTGCTGTATTTTAATTTTTTTTATATTTGATAAATGGTGAGATGGAGAAATTGCTAAGAAAATTTTTTCTTCTTTTATTATGACGGACTTTAATCCCTTTTTATCAAGTGGAGGAGTTGTAATTGCAAAATCAATAAGTCCTTTTTCTAAATGACTCTCAAGGTCACTTGATGATAATTGAAAGAGTTGGAATTTAGTATCGGGATATATTTCTAAAAAGGCTTTGAATAAATTTGGGAGTAGTCTAGTTATAGTTGCACCAACTCGTATAGTTTTATTTTCTATTCCTTGCTTTTCGTTAAGTTCCTCTCTACCGTTTTCTAATTCTAGAAATATATTTTCTACACGCTTTAAAAATAGGATTCCATAACTATTAAGTTTTATATCCCTACCTTCTCTATCAAATAATTTAACGCCTAAATCATTTTCAAGTCTTGTAATAGTTCTACTAAGTGATGATTGTGATATATGTAGCTGATTTGCAGCTTTTGTCATATGTTCTAACTTAGCTACTTTCTTAAAATATTCTAACTGTAATAGTTCCATTGAAAGGCTCCTTTAATCATGAATTTTTTGATGTTTAGTCTTTATCTATAATTATAGTACAAAAAAAATAATGATAATAGATAAAGAGAAAATATTAATGTATTAGAATACATGATTTTATACCAATTTATATATTAGAAGTTATTAATTTATAGCAGTATAATTTATTTAGATAAGAAATTAAAGAAAGGAAAGTGAAGTTATGCAATATATATTAATTATTATAGGAATAATGACTTTGAGTACTAATTTACCAGCACCACTTTTTCCAGTTTATCAATCACATTTTAATTTGAACAATTTTGATATTACATTGTTATTTGCTATTTACACAGCATGTATGTTACCAAGTTTGTTAGTTTCAACATCATTAGTTAAAAAATATGGAGCTAAAAAAATAATGAATAGTGCTATTATTTTTGCAATTATTTCATCTGTTATTTTTATTTTTGCTAAAGATGCACAGATGTTATATATAGCTAGAGCAGTTGAAGGAATTGGGATAGGAATATTTATGGGAACAAGTAATGGTCTGTTATTAAAACATACAAAAAATACACATAAAGCAATGGCTCTATCTAGTATGATAACATTATTAGGATTTGGGCTTGGACCTGCAATGGCAGGATTTATTGCTGAATATTCTAGTGTAAAACCATATGTTTTACCATATATATGCTTATTTATATTATTATTATTAGCTATGTTTTCATTATTTAAAGTTAAGGAAGCTGAAGATGGAATAGATAAAAGTACAAAAATTAGATTTAAGCTTGGTTTACCTTCAAATGGAAGAGGGGAGTTTTTAAGTTTTGTTTGCCCATCTATATTTGTAATGTTAGCTCTTAATGGAATAGTTATTTCTTTAGTACCTATATATGTCCATTCAATTTTAAAATCAAGTAATTTATCTTTTTCTGGAATTTTACTTTTAATATTTTTAGGTGGAGGATGTATAGTCCAAATTATAAATAGACCTAAAGATAAGACTAAAAGGGTGCAATTAGGCTTAGGACTATTGCTTTTAGGAACATGGTTTATGATTTTAGCAGGATTAGAAGTGAGTATGCTACTATTATTTATAGGAATGATAATTTTAGCATTAGGAAATGGATTTACATTCCAAGCTACTATGCAGCTTGCAGGAAGTTTAGGAAATAAAGAGGAGAGTACATCTATAATATCAACTTACTATGTTGCAGGATATATAGGAATGGCAATACCAACTATAGGAATAGGATTTTTAGCAACTTATCTAGGTCTTATGTCAGCATTAGTTATCTTTGGTGGAATTATAACTATAATAGGTGCAATTTTAATAATAAATCCTTATGTAAATAGAATATTAGAAAATAAAAAAAGAGATTTTGTATAATACAAAATCTCTTTATATAAATTAGTTCATTCCGTTTTCTGAACCTAAGATATTATCAATTTTACCTTCAACTAATTCTTTGATAGCTGTTCTTGCAGCACCAAGATAAGCTCTTGGATCGAATACTTCTGGTTTTGTTCCGAAAGTTTCTCTGATAGCAGCAGTCATAGCAAGTCTGATATCTGTATCCATGTTTATTTTACAAACAGCCATTGATGAAGCTTTTCTTAACATTTCTACTGGGATACCTTTAGCATTAGCTATTTTTCCACCAAATTCATTACATTTAGCAACTGTGTTAGCGTCAACAGCTGAAGCTCCGTGTAATACTATTGGGAATCCAGGTAATTTTTGTTGGATTTCTTCTAATATTTCGAATTTTAATTCTGGTTTAGCATCTGGTGGGAACTTAACTGCTCCATGAGATGTTCCGATAGCTATAGCTAATGAGTCAACTCCTGTTTCGTTAACAAATCTTACAGCTTCGTCTGGGTTTGTGTATATGTGAGAATCAGCAACAACATCATCTTCAACACCAGCAAGAACTCCAAGTTCAGCTTCTACAACAACTCCTCTAGCGTGAGCGTATTCAACAACTTCTTTTGTTAATCTGATATTTTCTTCAAAATCATAGTGTGATCCATCAAACATTACTGATGTGAATCCAGCTTCTATAACTTTTTTAACAGCGTCTAAATCTGGACCGTGATCTAAGTGTAATGCGATATCTAATCCTGATTGTTCAGCAGCTAATTTAGCCATTGCAACTAAATATTCAGCTCCTGCATATTTGATAGCTCCTGTTGAACATTGAAGAATAACAGGTGAGTTTTTAGCTTTACAAGCTTCAACTATTCCTTGAATAATCTCCATATCATTTATGTTGAATGCTCCTATTGAGTATCCACCTTCATAAGCTTTTTTAAACATTTCTTTTGTAGTAACTAATGCCATTGTTTGTACCACCTTTCATATATATATCAAGGGTCTTTTTATGACCCACTGGGACTTCATCCCTTCTTGTCTACATTATACAGTAATTTTTACAAGAATACTAGTAGTAGATGTAATATTATTGTATTTACATTATATTTTTAAGGGATACTTTCTGAAGCTGTAAAATTTTATTAGTTTGTAATTTTAAAGCTATTAAAGTTGCTGAAATTTCACCAATATCCTTAGCTTGAATATAACATGATAATTTAGAAGTTTCAATTTCTAAAAAATCTAAGTATTCATGGGTTAAATAAATAGAAAGAAAATTATATCTAGTTGCTATAAAATCTTTAAGATTTAGACTGTTTATATATAAATCATTCCATTTTTCCGTCGAAGAATTAGCATCTATTAAATTTACTTCATTTTCTATAAAAACAATTTCTTCTAATACAGTATTAAATGAAACTTTTAAATAATTATCTGCTATAGTTACAAATGAAAATATTGCTAAGAATATAAAAACAGCTACAATTGATTTATTAAAAATTTTTTCTAGTAACATATTCCCATCCTTTTAAACTTTCTCTTTTTTGTATTAAAATATTTTCTTCAGAGTTATAAATAATAATGAGTATTTCATTTAGAGAGTATGGAGCTACTTTATTAGTTAGCCAATCTCTATCTTTTTTTATAGTTTTTAAATTCTTTTCTGAGATTTTTCCATCAAAGAGTAAGATAAGTGGTAGTGTCTTATCAGTTCCTTCTTTAGTTTTTGTGAAAAATGAAAATTTACCATTATTTTCTAGTATTCCTAGCTCTATATCTTCGATATGTAAAATATTACTTTCGCGTATTGCTTCCATTAAATCAGAAATAGCTAAATTTTGTTCTTTTATAGCTTTTAAATTTAAATTTCCATTTTCTATTAAAATAATAGGCCTACCATCTAATATATTTCTTATAAGAGGAAAACGAACTTGTAATTCTATTAATAAAACTTTTACTAATAGAAGGGTGATTAAAGGTATAATCCCTAAAAGTAGGGGGAGTCTTGTGTCTTGCATTGGAAGAGATGCAAGGTCAGATAGCATCATTGTAACGGCTAATTCATAAGGTTGCATTTCTCCTAATTGTCTTTTTCCCATGAGTCGTATGGAAATAATGACTGTAAAATATAAAATAATAGTTCGGATAAAAATAATAAACATAAAACACCTCTTAGTGCTATTTTTAGTTAAGTATAAATATTTATTCTTAAATTTTAGTAAATTAGGATACTTTTTAGTTCGATATTTATAGTATAAAGTGAGGAATTTTATTTAAGGGGCGAAGTTTATGAGCATATCTATAGTTGTAGATGAAAAAAAACAAAAACATAATCAAAAGATAAGGTTCGGTGAATTACTTAGTAGGGAAGAATTATATGGAAAGATACCTATAGTTTTAGCAAGACAAAATAATAAATATTATGAACTTAATGAAGTTATAGAAGAAGATGGAGATGTTGAGTTTATAGATATATCAACAAAAATAGGTATGGATACTTATAAAAGAACAGCGCAATTTATATTTATAAAGGCAGCGTTAGATGTTTTTAAGGATGCAAAAATATCTATAGAACATTCTATAAATAAAGGTATATATGGAGAAATTCATAAAGATACTTTGCTTACACAAGAGGAACTTTTACTTATTAAAAAAAGAATGCAAGAAATTATAGATTCTGATAGTATTATAGAAAAAATTAGAGTGAATAAGAGAGAAGCAAAAGAAATTTTTATAAATTATAAAATGGAAGATAAAATAAGGTTATTAAATTATGTTGAAAGTGAAAATTTAAAATTATATAAAATTGAAAATCGATATGATTATTTTTACGGAGAAATGGCATATTCTACAGGTGTTTTAAAAACATTTGATTTATTGTATTATAACCCAGGATTTATTATTAGACTTCCTAGAACTAAAAATACAAGCAATTTACCTGTATTTTATGAGCAAAGAAATTTATATGGTGTTTTTAAGGAAACTACGAAGTGGTTAAATATATTAGGAATTAAAGATGTAGGAGCTTTAGATAATAAAATAGTAGCGGATGAATCAAATAATGTAATAAGAGTTTCAGAGGGGCTTCATGAGAAAAAAATTGCATATATAGCTGATCAAGTTTTACAAAAAAAAGAGTGTAAGATGATTCTTGTTGCAGGTCCGTCATCATCAGGAAAAACTACATTTACTAAGAGGCTCGCAGTTCAGTTACAAGTAAATGGTTTAAAACCTGTTATGATTTCACTAGATGATTATTTTTTGAGCAGAGATGAAACTCCATTAGATGATGAAGGAAATCCAGATTTTGAGTGTTTAGAAGCATTAGATTTAAAGCTTTTTCATAATCAATTAAAAGATTTATTAGATGGAAAGGAAGTTGAAATACCAAGTTTTAATTTTAAAAAGGGTGGAAGAGAATGGCTAGGTAATAAAATAAAACTTAATGAGGATAATGTATTATTAATAGAAGGGATACATGGTCTAAATGATAGATTGACAAGTAATATAGATGATAAATATAAATTTAAAGTGTATATATCAGCTCTTACACAATTAAACTTAGATAATCACAATAAGATTTCGACAACAGATGTTAGAAAAATAAGAAGGATAGTTAGAGATGCATTATCAAGGGGGTATGATGCTGAAAAGACTTTAAGTATGTGGCCATCTATAAAAAGAGGGGAAGAAAATAATATATTTGTTTTTCAAGAAAATTCAGATGTGATGTTTAATTCTACGTTAGTTTACGAACTTTCAGTTCTTAAAAATTTAGCATTAAAAGAACTTAATAAAATAAATGAAGATAGTGAAGTATATTATGAAGCTAAAAGATTAAAAACATTTTTAGGGTTCTTTAAAGCTATAGAGTTTGAAGAAGTACCTAAAAATTCTATTTTAAGAGAATTTATAGGAGGAAGCTGTTTTTATAAATATTAAGAGTTAGCTTTTTTATCTTAAAGAATTATTATGACTTTGTGTTAAAGGTAGTGTAAAAGAATGGGTTAATAAGGAAACTTCTCAATCTTTAGTTACAAAGTAGTTCACTAAGATACTATAGAAATAAACTAGTAAATAATTAGAAATTTATATGAATTAAATATCGAAAAAGTGACCACCCTGCAACTATTAAATGTGTTGTAGTGTGGTCACTTTTCGGTAAATCATAAATCATAAAAAGAATTTGTATTTTTTTATGATTTATGATTTATTTTCTTGATAAAGAGAATCCTTTTGATGTAGTTTGCTTAGAACGTAGCAGTGCTATAAGTACAGCTGCAACTAAGATACATACATATCCAATGATATTTGTTCCTGATGGAAGTTTCCCAAATACAAGGAATCCAAGTATTGCAGAGAAGATAACATCAGTATATCTAAATACAGCTATGTCTCTAGCAGGTGCATATTTGTAGGCAAGAATTATAGTGAATTCAACTACAATATAACAAAGTCCAGCTAATACAAGATAAATTACTGTATGTAAAGGTAGTGGTTTATAGAAATATATCATAAATGGTAGTAGTATAACTGATGATAAGAAGTTGTAGAAGAACACTAGAGTAACAGGATCACATTTATCTCCTAGATATCTCATAGTTACACTATCTCCACCATTCATTGCGGCACCTGCTATAGCAGCTAATGCTGGGACTAAAGCAAATTTAGCACTATGTGGATTGACTACAAAGAATGCTCCTATAAAAGCTAAGACAACTAATAAAACTTGCCAGAATTTAACTTTTTCTCCAAGGAAAACATAACTGAAAATAATTACGAAGAATATACTTAAATCTTGTAATATAGTAGCATTAGGCACTAGTAAATATTGTAGTGCATATAGATTTAGGCATATACCTACTATTCCAAATAGAGTTCTAAGTGAAAGACCAAGAAGGTTCTTTCGATTACCTGTATATTTAGTCTTATCTTTAAAACCATGTTTAACAGCTATATATATGAAAGCAAATAAAGCGGCTATAGAGTTTCTATAGACTACCTTTTCTGCTACAGGCATATGTCCTGCCTTTTTTAAAAGTACAGTCATAACTGATAATGAGAGTGCGAATAATATCATAAATACTATTCCTTTTTTTGTATCGCTTTTGTACATAACAAATTACTTCCTTTCCTGTTTACTCTAAACGAGTATATCAGAATTTTGAAAATTCTAAAAATTATCAAATTGATAAATTGAGAAAAAAATATGATAATTTTTTCACAACGTCGAAATTTAGAAAATAAACGCCTTTTAAATACTTAAAAAATTAATAGTAAAAAAAAATTAATAATATTAATTAAATGTTAAAAAACATAAAAAATTGTAAAAGTTTCATGTAAACATTTTATTGGAAATTTATGTATCAATTTGGCGAGAAAATTGCTTGGTAATATAGCATGGAATAAATTACTTGAATTTATTCCATTGGATGGAAAAGGAGGAGATGTCATGTTCACAGTAAAGGAGTATGCAAAGCCTAAATCTTTAGATGAAGCTTATGAATTATTACAAAAGAACAAAAAAAATGCAATAATAGGTGGACTTCTATGGCTTAGAATGAGTGATAGAATGATAAATACAGCTATTGATTTATCAGACCTAGAATTAAATAAAATTGAAGAAACAGAGAGTGAGTTCGAAATAGGTGCAATGGTAACATTGAGGGATTTAGAAATAAATCAAAGATTAAATGAAGAATTTAACAATGTTTTTAAGTGTACTACTGATCATATAGTTGGAGTTCAGTTTAGAAATTTAGCAACAGTTGGTGGTAGTATTTATTCACGCTTTGGATTTTCAGATATTCTAACAAGTTTTTTAGCATTAGATAGTTATGTAGTTTTACATAAGGCTGGTAAAATGCCTATTGCTGAGTTTGCTAAATTAGGTTATACAAAAGATATTGTAGAAAAAATTATTATAAAGAAAGATAACTCAAAAATTTGTTATTTAACTCAAAGACTTTCAGAAACTGATATACCATTGCTTGCTTTAGCAGCTAGTAAATCAGAAGCAGGGTGGAAAATTTCAGTTGGAGCAAGACCACATAAGGCAAAACTTGCAATTGAAACAGCTAAGATTTTATCTAGTAAGCCAGATTCTAAAGAAATTGATAATGCTAGTAAAAGTTTAGTAGAAGAATTAGATTTTGGTTCTAATATGAGAGCTTCAAAAGAATACAGAGAAATAATTGTTAAAGTTCTACTAAGAAGAGCTATAGAAGCAATTGAGGGAGGCTATTATGGTAACTAAAATGTGGATTAATGGAAGGTTATATAACGAAGAAATTGAGAATGATAAAGTTTTGTTAGATTTTCTAAGAGAAAAGGGTTATTTAAGTGTAAAAAGAGGTTGTAATACAACTAACTGTGGGTTATGTACAGTTTGGGCGGATGAAAAACCAATATTGTCATGTTCAAGACTTGCGGTTCAGATGAGTGGTAAGCATATTACAACACTTGAAGGACTTCAAAAGGAAGCAAGAGAATTTGCACAATTTTTATCAGCAGAAGGAGCAGAACAATGTGGATTCTGTAGCCCTGGGTTTGTTATGAATGTTTTAGCTATGGTGAAGGAACTAGATAATCCTACAGAAGAAGAAATTAGAAGTTATCTAGCAGGAAATTTATGCAGATGTACAGGGTATATGGGTCAACTTAGAGCAGTTAAGAAATTCTTAGCACAAAAGGAGGCGCAACAATAATGAAAGTAGTAAATCAAAGTAAACCTAAAGTAGATTCAATTCCATTGATTACAGGTAAACCAGTATATACAAATGATTTAGCACCAGCAAATGCTCTTATAGTAAAGGTTTTAAGAGCAAAAGTTGCTCACGCTAATATAATAGATATCAATACTACTATAGCTGGAAAAGTACCAGGAATTGAATGTATTTTAACTTATGAAGATGTTCCAAAAACAAGATTTATGGTTGCAGGGCAATCATATCCAGAGCCTACTCCTTATGATAGATTAATATTAGATAAAAAAGTTAGACATGTTGGACAAGCTGTTGCCATAGTTGCAGGAACAGATGAAAAGGCTGTAGATAAGGCACTTAAACTTATAAAAATTAAATATGAAATGTTACCAGCTATTTTAGATGCTAAAGATGCTATTGATAATAATACTATCATACATGATGAAGATGATTATTTTTCAAATTTCGATTTAGGGCAAGATCCAAAAAGAAATATTTGTGCTAAAGGAGATATGAAAAAAGGTGATGTTGAAGAAGTATTTAAAAACTGTGATATAGTTTTAGAAGAAACTTATCATACAAAAGCTAATTCACAAGCAATGATGGAAACTATGAGAACTTATACTCACTATGATTGTTATGGTAGATTAGTTATAGTTAGTGCAACTCAAATACCTTTTCATGTAAGAAGAATATTAGCAAGAGCATTAGAAATTCCTAAATCTAAAATTAGAGTTATTAAACCTCGTATAGGTGGTGGTTTTGGGGCTAAGCAAACAGTAGCTTGTGAAGTATATCCAGCTATAGTTACTTTGAAAACAGGTAAACCTGCTAAAATTTGTTATAGTAGAACTGATACTTTTGTTGATACAACAAGTAGACATGGCATGGATGTTACTGTTAAATTAGGTGCAGATAAAGATGGTACTTTAAAAGCTATGAAAATATATGCATTATCTAATACAGGAGCGTATAGTGAACATGGATCAACAGTTGTAGGACTTGTTGGAGTTAAGGCATTAGCAGTTTATAATAGATTAGAAGCTTATGATTTTAGCTATGATGTTGTTTATACAAATACAATGTCAGCAGGTGCTTTCAGAGGATATGGAGCTACACAAGGATTTTTTGCAGTTGAGTCAATAATTAATGAACTTGCAGCAAAAATAAATATGGATCCAACTGTTATAAGAGAAAAAAATATAGTTAAGCAGGGAGAATATCTTCCAGCCTATCATGGAGAAACTCTTAATAGTTGTCATTTAGATAGATGTCTTGCTAAGGCAAAAGAGTTATTTAAATGGGATGAAAAATATCCTAGCCGAGATTTAGGTAATGGAAAAATAAGAGCCGTTGGGGCAGCAGTAACAATGCAAGGTTCAGGAATAGAGCATATAGATAAAGCTTCTGTTGAAGTTAAACTTGGAGATGGAGGATTTTATCAATTAATGCTTGGTTCATCTGATATGGGAACAGGTTCTGATACTATCTTTGCACAAATGGCAGCTGAATGTCTAAATTGTTCTTTTGAAAATATTACTGTAAGTGGGGTTGATACTGATATGTCACCTTATGATAAAGGTTCATATGCGTCAAGTACAACTTACGTAACAGGTATGGCTGTTATAAAAACTTGCGAAGAAATGAAAAAACGTATTTGTATTGAAGGTTCAAAGGAATTAGAATTAAAGGCAGAAGAAGTTGAATTTGATGGAGAATTTATAAAAGCTATAGATAGTGATAAAAAAATATCATTAGAGGAATTAGCTGAAAGATTACTTGTTGGTGATAAACAAAGTATAGTAGTATCAATTTCACATTCAAGCCCAGTTTCACCTCCACCATTTATGGCAGGACTTGTTGAAATTGAACTTGATAAAGAAACAGGAAAAGTTTCTATTGTTGATTATGTTTCAGTAGTTGATTGTGGAACAGTAATTAATCCTGCTCTTGCGAGAATACAAGCAGAAGGTGGTCTTGTTCAAGGAATTGGAATGGCTTTATTTGAAGATATTCAATATAATGAAGCTGGTAGAATGATGAATGATACATTTATGCAATATAAAATTCCAACAAGACTTGATATGGGAAATATAAGAGTTGAGTTTGATAGTAGTTATGAACCAACAGGTCCATTTGGAGCAAAATCAATAGGTGAAGTTGTTATAAATACACCAGCTCCTGCAATTGCTAATGCAATATATAATGCCATTGGTGTTAATGTTAGAAGTTTACCAATGACAGCTGAAAAAATATTAATGGCAAAGTATGAAAATATGGTAAAATAGTATAAAGTATAAAACTATTACAAGAAAAATTATATTAAATTTAATAAATACACAAAGGATTATGTTTTAGAGAGTTTTTAAGGCATAGTCCTTTTTTTTACTATAGATAATATAAAATTATGTACTTTATTGTATAAGTAGTAATAAAAATGTTTTCATTTTTATATCAATAAAAAGCAAAAATGTCTTTTTATTTTAATTATTAATACTACACTTAGTACAAAATTGGATTTATGGAAAAAATTCGAAGTTCAAATAAAGATAAAAGATTTATTGATAATTTGGTTTAAATATAGCAAATAAAATTCTATTTATAGATAGCAATGGAATTTTATAGAATAATATATTAATTAAAATTATTAGAAATTTAACAATAAAAACTACTATAATATAATTGTTGTTATTAAAAGTTAAAAATGAAGGAGTTGTTAATTTTATGGGTGGAAATATAGAATTTTCTTTGTTAAAACAAGTTCAATCATATGTTATTAAATATGCTAATGTAATATCAGAGGTTTTAAATGTTGATATTGAAATTGTAGATAGAAATTTAGTAAGAATTGCAGGAACCGGAGCGTATAGTTCAAAAATAGATGAAAGTAGCGAAGGAATGTCTTATAAAAAAGTTCTAGAAACAGGAATGTATAATGTTATTTTAGAACCAAGAGATGATGAATGTTGTATTAATTGTAAGCTTAGAAATTCATGCAAAGAATTTTTAGAATTAGCCACACCGATATATTATGATGAACAAATAATAGGGATTATAGGTCTTGTTTGTTCTAATCAGGAACAAAAAGATATTATTTTAAAAAATGTTAAAGAAAATTTGAGATTTTTAGATAATATAGCTGAACTGATACAGTCTAAAATATATGAAGAATTTAGTATTAAAAATGAATCACAATTCTTGATGATAATAGATAAATTTATGAATAGCGTAGAAACAGGTGCAATAGTATTAGACAATGAAAATAAAATACATAGTTTAAATGAAGTCGCTTTAAAACAATTATTGATTAATGATTCTATTTATAGTAGTAAACAAGATATAAAATTACAAGAATTTAATACTAGTGAATACAATGGATTTGAAATACCAATGAACCTTGGTAAATATAAAAGTATTTTTATTTTTAATACTAAAGAACTAAAGAAAGCTTATTTGTTAGATAGTCCAAGCTCTACACAAAGAGTTGGAATTGACAGAATAGTTGGAGAATCAAAAGCTATAAAAAATATGAAAAGTAAAGCTAAAAAAATTGCAAGTTCTATATCTACTGTTTTAATAACTGGTGAGAGTGGAACAGGTAAAGAAGTTTTAGCAAGAGCTATACATGAATCAAGTGATAGAAAGGACAAGCCTTTTATTGCAATAAACTGTGCAGCAATTCCAGAAAGCTTGTTAGAAAGTGAGCTTTTAGGATATGCCAAAGGTGCATTTAGTGGTGCAAATCCTCAAGGAAAAATGGGGAAATTTGAACTAGCAAATCATGGAGTGATTTTTTTAGATGAAATAGGAGATATGCCTCTTAATTTACAGGCTAAAATTTTAAGAGTTATACAAGAAAGACAATGTATTAGAATAGGTTCTAATAAGCTTATAGATTTGGATATAAGAATAATAGCAGCTACTAATAAAGATTTAAAAAAATTAGTAGAAGAGAAGAAATTTAGAGAAGATTTATATTATAGATTAAATGTAATTCCTATAAAAAGCCCACCTCTTAGAGAGCGAGAGGGAGATATTGAATATTTAGTAAAAGCATTAGTTGAAAAGTATAATAAAATACTGCACACTAATAAGAAGGATATAACTTTAGATGCTTTAGAGAAAATGAAAAATTATAACTGGCCAGGGAATGTAAGAGAGCTTGAAAATTGTATAGAATATATGCTTAATATTTCTATGGATTCAGATATAATAGATGTTGATTCTTTACCAGATGATGTGGTTGGGTATGAAACTACAAAAATGAATAATAATTTATTAAATATAGAAGATGAACTTACTTTAGAGGATTTAGAAAAAAAATATATAATGCTTATGGTTGATAAATATGGATGTGATCTTAAGGCTAAAAAAATAATATCAGATAAGTTAGGTATAGGTATTGCAACTTTATATAGAAAAATGGAAAAACAAAAAATAATAAGTAAGGAAACACACTGCTAGTAATTAGCAGTGTGTTTTTTAGTAGCTAAATTTCTAAGCATTACTAAATGTTTATTTATATAAATTATTTTTATAAGCATAAATTATATTTTATTATAGTGCTTAGTATATAGATAAGTGAAAAATACCCAATAATAAGTAATTTAAATATTATGTAATATAGAAAATATTATAGTTTTTTTTGAAGATATTTAGCTAAAAAACTTATTTTATGTTTATTTATGATGTTTATTGCAAAAAAAGTAATTAATGGTATAATAAGGGTAAAAATGGTGGGGGGAAAATTATGTTCAAAAAAATTTTTTGTGATATTTTTTTAGGTGAAGTATGTTATTAAAAGATATTTTACGAAAAGTATATAAAAATTTAAAAATAAATAAGTATAAATATGGTTCAATAATAATTTCTATTTGTATATCTACAATTTCTTTAATTTTCATGAACTCTATAGGATATAATATTAAAAATGATTTGCTAAAATCATTTAATAATCAATTAGATTTAAAAGAGATAGATGTAGTTTACAATGGCTCTAATCAGGAATTAGTAGATGATATTAATTTAAGAATTACAGATTTAAAAACAATTAAAGGAATAGAAAGTGTAACTTATGAAAATTATATAATGAAAATTATAGCTGATGATAAAACACAGATGAATGATGTTATAAATGAACTAACTAATAAGCAATATTCTGTGTTCTCTAATTATACAGAATATAAAAATCTTGTAAAAATTCTTGATTTAATTAATATTATATTGCTACTTTTAGGAGGAATAGCGCTTGTAATAGCAATAATTAATATATCTAATTCTATAAATATATCTATAAATGATAGAAAATATGAGATTGGCGTTATGAGAGCTATCGGTATTAGATTTAAAGATTTAAAACTTTTATTTTTTCTCGAGAATATTTTTG
>JBOFRC010000011.1:0-3693 GCA_051650825.1 Sarcina sp.
TCAAAAAGATAACTTAAATGTTAAGCCAAGTAAAGTAAATAAAGTTGATTCACATTCAACGCCTGTTAGCTTCTTAGCATTACCAAATGTTAATAGTAACACACATGAAAATTCAAATACTCAAAAAGATGTATCTGAAACTGGAAGTATTACATTAACTATATATCAAACAAATACTGATAGAGCTCTTGCAAATCAAAATGTAACAATAAATGGTCAAAATTATACTACTAATACGCAAGGAAAAGTTAAAATATCAGATCTTAATACTGGATCTCATACAATTAATTTAACAGCTCAAGGATTTAATCCAACTTCTACAACAACAAATATTAAATCAGGAAAAAATATGAATAAAATTGTTTACTTAACAGCTGATGCAAATTCAGTTGCTAGCCAAGCTAACAATAATTCAAATAACAGCTCTGCTGCTAGCCAAGCTAACAATAATTCAAATAACAGTTCTGCTGCTAGTCAAGCTAACAATAATTCAAATAACAGTTCTGCTGCTAGTCAAGCTAACAATAATTCAAATAACAGTTCTGCTGCTAGCCAAGCTAACAATAATTCAAATAACAGTTCTGCTGCTAGCCAAGCTAACAATAATTCAAATAACAGCTCTGCTGCTAGTCAAACTAATAATGAAAGTACAGCTCAATTACAACAGGCTATCGTGCAATATGCTAAAACATTCTTAGGCAGACCTTATATTTGGGGAGCTACTGGTCCTAATGCTTTTGATTGTTCTGGTTTAACATATTATGTTTATAAACACTTTGGACAATATATAGGTCGTACAACTTATACACAAATAGATCAAGGAACTCCTGTTTCATTAAATAACTTAGAACCAGGTGATTTAATATTCTGGGGAGATCCATCTGCACCTTACCATGTAGCTATTTATATTGGTAACGGACAATATATCCAGGCTCCAAAACCAGGAGAAACTGTTGATATATCTTCTTGGAACTTAGACAATGTTTGCGCTGCAAGAAGAATTGTTTAATCTAAATTATTATTGAAAACAAATTATCTTTTGAAGTACTTAAAAGATAATATAAATTATAAGGGCTATAACACAATTGGAAATGTATTTCCTTTGCGTTATAGCCCCTTTTGAATTTTAATATTAGCTTACATAAAGCACTAAATTTTCACAACTCAAATTTAATAATTCAAATATTTTTTTTAAAAGTAATATTCTTTTATTATTACTAATATTTACGATATATAAATATTCTAAAATTTCATTTGTAGTGTTTAAATTACTCAAAATATTATATAAATCAAATAGCTCAATATCATCATCTTTGTTTGTTACATTAGAAACTAATTTTATAAAAACTAAATTATCCATATCATATAAAAGTGAAACTACAATATTAAACATCTCTCTATAACTTTTACTATTATATGTTATTCCTTCGAATATAAATCCTTTAATTTTTGAATTTGAATAATTATAGTACTCGTCTAAACTTTTCATTTTAATTCCTTCAGTTTGCAACTTAATTTTACTTTTTAAATCTGGAAATATTTTTATAATTATATTAAATAAAAACAGACCCCTCTCAATTATTTGTTTTTCATTCCACTCCTGCTGTTTCGCAATATATTTATTGATTAGAAGTCTACTTTGCTTAAAACCTTTTGACATATAGCATTTTTCTTGAAATGTCTTATTTCCCATATTAGAATTATAGCCCGTTAAAGTTAAATTTCCTATAGTATGAATATACTCTTGATGTATTCTTTTATATTCTTTACCAAGTGCTATTTTCCACATTTTATTAAGACGCTGTGGCATTATATGTTCTACACTAAGCTTTTTTGATTCAATAAGTTCTTTAAAATCAATAATTTCTTTATTATCATAATTCTCAATTTTATTTAAAATATATATAATTTTTTTACTTCCAAGTCTGTATAAATCAGATTGTAAAAAATTTTTTTTAAATTCAATAAAATTAGGATATCTTAAATTATCTTTTTTAGCTAAAAGAATACTTTTAAAAACATCTAGTAAATCATACCTAGATTTTTCTTTAGCCATATTTAAACTATCTAATAAAAATCTTGATATATTTTTATTGCTAAGCCCACAAATTAATCTTCTAAACATAAAATTTTCTAAAATATTTAAAATTTCACAAATATAATCATCAGATAGACTTTTCTTATGATATTCTTTGAAAAGCTCGATTAAAAATGAATTTATTCCTTCTAAATCGAGAGCATTAAAATATTTTAAATATTCACAAAATTCTAAATTATTACATTTTTCAAAAATTTTATAGCCATAAGAATAATCTTTAATTTCTCTTAAAATTTCTTTTATATCTAAATCACTAACATAAAGTTTAAACCTTTTATATAAATCATTATCCATTAAATTTATATTTTTTATATATAGATACTTTGTGATAAAATCTTCTATAAAAATCCCTGTATTCGCTTCTATTACAGACCAATATTTATTATAATATTCAATTTGCTTGTTTTTATTTAATCCCATAAAAATATAATTTCTTATTTTATCTGTAGTCGTAAGATTTTTTCCTGTTGAATTAAGGCTTTCAAAAATTAATTGTGGATTATCTTCACCTAATATGAGTTCTATATCAATTATATACAGTTTAGAAATAGAATCTAAAAGTTTCTCTATGCTTATTTGCCCCATTTGTATTCTTTCTAAAAAATATTTATAATTATTTATCATTGAAGAACCATATGCAATCTCTTCAACTTCAAAATCATATATTTTTTTATACTCTATATCATCTAATGTTTTTAATTTAAGTTTTAACCGCTCTTCATAGACATGACTTTTATTTACTATGTATTTATTCATCAAATTAGCAGCATCACCCTTTATGTCTTCCATATATTTAGTTATAGCTATTATCAGAATAGATATTGTAATAATTCTTTGCTGACCATCAATAATAATATATTCCTTTTCTCTTGCTATGTGATTATAAAGCGTCACAAGACTTCCAAAGAAATGTTTTTTATTTGTTTTAGAGATTATAAGTAAATCATCAAATAAATTTCTAGCCTCTTCTATACCCCATGAATAGGTTCTTTGATATATTGGTATTAAATAACTCGTATCTGAACTTTCTAAAAATCTCAAAATACTTTTTTCATTTGCTTTCATTTTTATTTTCCTTTATTTATTTCTATATTATTTTAACAATCTTAGTATCAACTTCATATAATATTATTAATATTATCTTTGGAGGTTTTTATGTTTAATGTTATATATACTGTATATACAGAAAGGACTGATAGATATGGAACTAAACAAAAATTTAAAAGTAATTCTTTTGGTCCATTCAATTCATTAGAACTCGCTAAAGAATTTATGGAATCTTTAGCACTTGAAAAAATATCATATCTTAAAGAAAAATCTTTTATACAAATTGAAACAAACTTAAATAGAGATCGACTTAGCATAACTAAAGCCTTTTCTTCTTTTTATCAATGCTTTGATTATTCTGTAGTTAAATCTTAGTATATTAATTTAAAACTTTAAAAATGCAATATAAAATAATACCTACACTAATAAGCTGACTTATTTTTTCTATAAATGAACCAGTTTTAAATGGTAAAATCTTAAATCTATAATTACTTAATGGCTTTAATAAAGGTACTCCTTCTTTTGTAAATAAATCTAATATTATATGA
>JBOFRC010000012.1:0-3737 GCA_051650825.1 Sarcina sp.
TTTCCTTTTAAAACAACTAAATCAGTTGGTTGCCTTGTTCCTGCCACGTTTGACCACCCCTTTCAAAAATTTAAAGAAGCACAAAAATATTTCTTACCTTTTTAACCTTCCCAAGGGATTTCCCATAGGAATTCCCCTAAGAAATTCCCACGCACAAAAAAATTCTCGTGGGGAAATTCCCCGTTATTTAATACAAATGTATGGACTTTTTGGAAGTTAAAAAAAATTTTTAACTCCCCCCTACCTATTGATTAAATCTAATAAAGTTTGCTGCATTTGTTTTTTCTCTTCATCACTTCTTTTATATTTCAAATGAACATAGTAATGGCATCTACTACATAAGGAAATTAAATTACCAAAACTACATCTTAGCTCCCAAGCATCTTTTAACTCCTTAATATGATGTACATTATCAATAAAATTACCTTTACCTTTGCTATCACAGAGTACACATACACCTTTATCTCGATTTTTAATGCTATCTCTAGTAAACTTCCATTCATCAGATACATAGAATAATTGTTCTTTAGTATCAGTCCTATTGGCTTTATATTTTCGATAAGCTTCTTTATTGCTATTTCTTTTTTTATATTCATATTTAATTTTACATTCATCACACCATTTAATTTCTTGTGGTATTAATTTTCCACACCTGCAAAACTTTTTAAGCATTATTTTATCTCCTAAAAAATATATGTGCTAATTCGAACTCTTTTCTTCCTAAGACTAAAATAATATAATATTTAAAGAAGGAAGTGATTAAATGAGTTTTTTTAAAATTCTTGCCGAATCATCAACACAAGGTTTTCTAACTTTTTTATCCTGTGGATTTAGTATTGTTGCATTACTAGTAAGTTTTTGTTCAATATCTTCTGCTAAAAAAATAGCTCAAAATTCAATAAAAGCTAATATATTTTTCTACTTTGCTGCTCCATCTAATAATAACAAACATATAAGTCTTAATATAACTAACTTTGGCACTAGTATGGGTTTATTAACCAAACTTCAAATTTCTCCAACACTAAGCTATAAAAATAGCTCTAATAAAGAACTTCATGACTTAGACGATTTTAATAATTTAAAAAATATCTATTTACATCCTCAACAAAGAATATCGACTGATTTCCCTATAGACGCTTTAAATTCTAACGAATATAATGTAACAATTTTTTATAAATCACTTGATGCATATTCTCAAAATAAAATTCTTAAAAATTCATATACGATTAATACTGATATTTTCACTAAAACTTATAAATTTAATAACTAAAAAAACTAGCGTTATAACTCAACGCTAGTTTATATTAGGAATTATTAAATTATTTTTAGAGTTTCATCAAAATTTATTTGTCTTTACACAATACTAAAAACATTAAAGCTTTTACAATAAATATTTTATCAGACCTAAAGCCAAAAAATTTCTAAGTATAAATCATATTTACACCAAGTTTTTTCAAAAAAATTTCAAAAAAATTTCATATTTTCTTATTTTTATTATATTAGAATTTATAATATATACTTCGATAATATACCTTGGAGGTGATTTTATGGAAAATCAATTTTTCTTAAAATCTGATATTCAATCTAATATTTCTGATATTGAAACAATATTAAGTTCAAATATTTTAAATATAAAGAATCCTACTTTACAAAAAGGTGCTTTTATTCATATGTTAATCTTACTTCGAGATTTAATGTTTAAATCCGAAAAATACGCTACAAAAGTCAACTTTACAGACGATGTAATAACAAATGCTAAAATTAAAGATGTTTCTGATTTAATTATATTTGTGCGTAATGCTCTTTGTCATCCAGATAGCTCAAATAATTATTTAATTAACGATAATATAAAAGCTACTTATAATGTTATTTATGGAAAAGGGACTTTTATGAAAATCGATGATATTACTATTGCTTCTGATTATGATGATGATATCTGCTTTCTCTTTGGCCCTCAAAAAATATATTTAAAAAGACATATATTAAGAGCCTTCGAAGAAGCAAAAACAAATTTAAAAGATTTTCTTTAAAGATAAAAGTGTAGTGACTTTTTGCTACACTTCTATTTTATATCGACAAAAAAATCTATATTAACGATTTTTTTAATATCACCAAATTCTGTTTAATTTAACTTTCATCTTTTGTTTTCCAAAACATCGCTTTTGTATTAAATTAAATTTCAAAACTATTATTTAATACACTTTCCAATTCATTTTTAGTTCTTTTAGTGTATATTCTTGTTGTTTCTAAATTTTCATGTCCTGCAAGCTCTGCAATAATGTCTATTGATACACCTTGTTCAGCCAGCCTTTTACAAAACAAATGCCTAAAGCTATGTGGATGACCTTTTTCTTTGCTAACTCGGCCAAGCTTACTATATTTATTCAATATATAATTAACTGTTTGCCTAGTAATTGCTCCTTGTCTTCCAATAAATAATTTTTGTTCCTTTACTTTTGGTCTAACTTCTAAATATTCTTTAATAGCTTTTTTTGTAGCTCCTGGCAAAATAATTTCTCTATACTTTCCATACTTACCTTGTATATAAATTGTTCTTTTACTTATATCATTAACTTTTAATTTCAATAGTTCTGATACTCTTATACCTGTTCCATACAAAGTGAAAATTATTGCTCTATCTCTTTTAGATTCACATTTAGATAAAAGCTTATTCACTTCTTTGGAGCTTAAAACATCATCTAAAAATAATTGCTTTTGTATTTTTACACTCTTAGCCCAAATACCATCAAAACCAAAATATTTATTAAACCTATTTAATGATATACATCTTCTGTTTATAGTTTTAGGTTTATATCCTTTTTGGAATAAATTATTTAAATATTTATCTAACACTATCTGTTTATCACTAATTTCTAAGTTCAAGTAATCTATTTCTTTTCGCTTCAAATATTTATTGAAATCATTAAGATCATATTTATAACTCTGTATTGTTAATTCATTAAATTCAAGTTGCTGTATAAACTCTTTAATTTTTTTATCCATCTTTCACACCTCTAACTGATAAATTAAGCTTTGAGTTTTACATTTCATAGATATTATGTTAAGTTTTATTTTTTAAACTTTAAATTTGTTATTCTCTTTAAATCTTTAAAATACTTCCTAATCCTTTACTTTGAGTTTATTCTCAATTAACAATACTAGAGTAAAGTATATTAACTTATAAATATTCACCTTTATCTATAAGTTAATATATTTTCATCTTTTACTTTAGCTCCTATAAGATAAGACACTATCCTCAAACTCATTTACAATATTTATTACTTTACGTCTTAATCTAGTTACTCCTGATTCACTAAGATTCATTTTTAAAGCTATTTCTCTCTGACTTATATGTTTTCTATACTTGTAATATATAAAGTCCTTTAAATCGCCTCTTAGAAGCTCTACATTATCTTCTAACAAAGTATTTTCAACTTGTAACCTTTGAATTCCTACTTCAAGTGATTTAATTTGATTAATAACAGATATTTTTTCTCTTTCTAATGCAGCAATCATCTTCATTAACTCTCGTTCTGCTTCACCCGTTAAATCTACTGAACTTTGTACTCTTTCAGAAAATGCTATTGCTGGTATATTGACTTCTATTTCTACATTGCTTGTCCTAATTTTTTCATCTAAATCATTTAAATACCTTTGTAAAGCATCTACCTTTTTCGTATAGCTCTGTATTTTTCTATCTCTATCAAAATAATTGTATAATTTCTTTTCTGTTCTTC
>JBOFRC010000013.1:0-2677 GCA_051650825.1 Sarcina sp.
GGTGCGACTTGTTGCTAGACAATGTCTTTAAAAGATTAAAACTAGCCTAACTAGCTGATTAAATTCAGAAGTTAGAACTATTATTACGAAAGGTAGAATGATAGAGTAACGTCTTGAAATGCCTTCTCTGATACTCCGAATAGCGTTTAATTAAGTAAATAATTAAGGGTTATAAGCTCGGTAAAGTCGACTGAGAATATACCGTAAGTAGAAGAAATACAATTCCTACACGAAAAGCGAACTAGAGGTAGTTGAGTATATGATAGGTCGGGAGTCTATAAAATATCTATGGTTAGGATGTATAAAATACTGACAAAGTTAGGAATGTACGGGTCTAAAGTGTCAATACTTAGAAATGAGTATGCATCGGAATGATGGGTAATTGTGGGTGAGTAAAAGTCTAAGTTATGAAAATCCATATAGTATTAAAGGTACTATCAAGATTACAGGCTCATACTAACGACCTAAGGATATATGAAAAGATAGTGATAATGGAACAAGGGAAGCTTAGAATATGGAGGTTTTACTGCCTATGAAATAGTGATAAGGAAAACAATTGTATAACTTATCTTAATCTAAGTGAAAGTGGTGGCATGAAGCAATGATAAACATTGTAATGATGTTTTAGCAATAGCCACTAGACAATTTGATATTTGAAAATTAAATACTGAATAAATTCAAGGTTCGAGTAAGACTAATAGATATGAAACCAATATCGGGAAAAACGAAGGAGGGAGTAATAGACTTGAAGGAAAACTTGCTCTTAGATAAAAAGCAAACTCTAAGGAATAACGAATATTACACAATGCAAAATATATTTGATAGTTTGTATAACGATAGTAAGAAAAATAAAGAATTTACGGAGTTATTGAAGTTTATAATAAATGAAAATAATATCTTACTTGCTTATAGAAATATAAAGAAAAATAAAGGCTCAACAACAGTTGGTACTGATAAACTAAATATTTCTTTCTTCAAGAATATGAGCAAAGAAGAATTTGTAGAAAGAATACAAAGTAAATTTAAAAATTATACTCCTAAAAGTGTAAGAAGAGTTGAAATTCCTAAGCCGAATGGTAAAACTAGACCACTAGGAATACCTTGTATAGAAGATAGAATTATACAACAATGTATTAAACAAGTGTTAGAACCGATATGCGAAGCTAAATTTTACAAACATAGCTATGGATTCCGCCCTAATAGGTCTACGGAGCATGCAATAGCTAAAACAATGTACTTTATGAATAAAAATAAATTGCATTATGTAGTTGATGTCGATATAAAAGGCTTCTTTGATAATGTCAATCACTCAAAGTTAAAGAAACAATTATGGGCATTAGGAATACAAGACAAAAATTTAATTTGCATAATAGGAAAAATTTTAAAGTCAGAAATACAAGGAATTGGAATTCCAAGTAAAGGAACACCACAAGGGGGAATAATTAGCCCATTATTAGCTAATGTCGTATTAAACGAATTAGATTGGTGGATATCATCTCAATGGGAAAATTTTATAACACAGCATAACTATTCAAGTAGATGTCATAAGCATAGAGCAATGAAAAATACTAATCTTAAAGAGATGTGGATTGTAAGATACGCAGATGATTTTAAAATATTTTGTAGAGACTATAAAACAGCTCAAAAAATATTTATTGCAACTAGAAAATGGCTAGAAGAAAGATTAAACTTAGAAGTTAGTCCAGAAAAATCAAAAGTTACTAATCTAAGAAAAAAACATACAGAGTTTTTAGGATTTCAGCTAAAAGTCCAAAAACGAAAGAAAAAGTATGTATGCCAAAGTAAAATGTGTAATAAAGCATTAAATCAAACAATTGAAAAACTTAAAAATCAGATAAAAGTAATTCAGAGAAATAGAGAAAAGAATGAAGTAAACAAACTTAATTCCATGATACTAGGTTCTCATAATTATTACAGTAAAGCAACTCAAGTCAATGCAGACTTTGTGAAAATAGATTTTATAGTTAGAAAGAGCCTTGATAACAGACTTAGAAACGTTATTACCGATAAACCTAAAAAATCTAAAACGTACGAACGGTTATATGGAGAATACAATGGTAAGATTAAAACAGTATCAGAAATAACATTATTCCCGATATACGGTGTAAGAACACAAAGGTGTTACAGTTTTGTACAGGAAATTTGTAATTATACTAAAGAAGGTAGAGAAATCATACATTCTAAATTAAATAGATACAGTAGACAATTAATATATGAATTATTGAAAAATGGGAATATATACAACTCTACTGAATTATTCGATAATAGTTTATCACTTCTTGCAGGACAACAAGGTTTATGCTATGTAACCAAACTACCATTAGAGATAGGCAAAATGGAAATACATCATAAAAAGCCTAAATTTCTAGGTGGTGGAGATGAATACAAGAACCTTATATGGGTTAACTATGCAGTTCATAAATTAATTCATGCAACGAAAAAAGATACTATTGATAAATATTTAAAGATATTAGAATTACATAAAATAGAAAATGGGTTAGAGCGTATAAATAATCTAAGGCAGTTAGTAGAAAATTCAGTTATTTAATAAGAAAATATCAAAATGTTGGAACGCCGTATGAGTTCGAAAGTCTCACGTACGGTGTGAAACGGGGGAAAAGTTAGCGATAACATCAAAGACTTACCTATCGTTATA
>JBOFRC010000014.1:0-11442 GCA_051650825.1 Sarcina sp.
AACAGGTAGTCCGATGGATAAAGCTGGAGCTTATGGAATACAAGATTCTGCGGCTATTTTCGTAGAAGAAATTAGAGGGTGCTATTACAATGTAATGGGTCTTCCGGTTAACGTATTGTATAATCTTTTGAAGCAGTTGGATTAAGAGTGTGCAAATATCTTAAAAGGAAGTTTTGATATTGAACCAAAATTTTATGATATATGATATTCCAAAAGATGAAAGACCAAGAGAAAAACTATTAAAATATGGGGTTGAAGCATTAACAGATGTAGAGCTTTTAGCACTGCTTCTGAGAACTGGGAATAAAAATGAAAGTGCTCTTGATTTATCAAAGAGGTTACTAGATGCAGTTAATGGATTAGAAGGTATACTGAATACTTCATTAATAACATTGATGAATGTAAAAGGAATTAAAGAAGCTAAGGCTTCCCAGATAGTCGCTGCATGTGAATTATATAAGCGGGCAAAAAGAAGAAAAGCAAATGATTTAAAAATAAAATCTGCTAATGATGTTGCGAGTCTTTTAGAAGATTCTTTTTTTGTGGAAAAACAAGAATGTGTTAAACTTATTAGTCTTAATACGAAAAATATTGTAATTTCAATAAAAGAAATTTTTAAAGGCGGGCTGAATAGTTCAATAGTTCATCCAAGAGAAATCTTTAAAGAGGCACTTAGTCTTAGTGCAGCTTCGATAATTTTATGTCACAATCATCCATCAGGAGATCCGACACCTAGTATTGAAGACATTAATATAACTAAAAGAATTAAATCCTGTGGTGATATCATAGGGATTGAGCTCTTAGATCATGTTATATTAGGAAGAAACAGATTTATAAGTTTAAAAGAAAAAGGAATTATATAATTGAAAGGGGAATAAACAATGGGTTTATTTGGATTAGGAATGACTAAGGACCTAGGGATTGACTTAGGTACTGCTAATACTTTAGTTTTCGCTAAAGGTAAAGGTATAGTATTAAGAGAGCCATCAGTTGTTGCTATAAATAACTTAACAAAAAAGGCTTTAGCAGTAGGTGCTGAGGCAAAACAAATGATAGGTAGAACACCTGGAAACATAGTGGCTATAAGACCATTAAAAGATGGAGTTATAGCAGATTTTGATGTAACACAAACTTTACTTAAGAAATTTATAGATAAAGTAACAAACAAGGGAGCTTTCACAAGCCCTAGGATAATAGTTTGTTTCCCATCAGGAGTAACTGAAGTTGAGAAAAGAGCTATAGAAGAAGCTACTAAACAAGCTGGAGCTAGAGACGTTATTCTTATGGAAGAGCCAATGGCTGCTGCTATAGGGGCAGGACTTCCAGTTGATGAGCCAACAGGAAGTATGATAGTAGATATCGGAGGCGGTACTACTGAAGTTGCTGTAGTTTCTCTTGGAGGAATAGTTACAAGTAAATCATTAAGAGTAGCTGGAGATGAGCTTGATCAAGCAATCATTAATTATGTTAAAAAAGAGTACAACTTAATGATTGGTGAAAGAACTGCAGAGCAAGTTAAAATGCAACTTGGTTCAGCATTCAAAGTTGAAGGCGAAGAAGATGAAGTAATGGAAATTAAGGGAAGAGACTTAGTAACAGGTCTTCCTAAGATTGTTGAAATAAATGAAGGACAAATTAGAGATGCTTTAAAAGAACCTGTTTCAGCAATAATAGAGTCAATTAAGACAACATTAGAAAAAACACCACCAGAGCTTGCAGCCGATATCATGGATAAAGGAATAATGCTTGCTGGAGGTGGAGCTGCATTAAGAGGTTTAGATCTTTTAATTAACCACGAAACACATATGCCTGTTCACATAGCTGAATCACCATTAGATTGCGTAGCTCTAGGGGCAGGAAAAGCATTAGAAAAATTCGATCTAATTGCTAAGCAACAAAGAGGCTAATTTTTAGATGAAGTTTTTCAAAAGTAAACTGGCAGTAACTGTTATAGTTCTGTCAGTTACATTTTTAGGTGTAATAATTTACACGGCTAAGACTAATTCAGATTTTATATCTGGAGCTCTTGGCGCGGGATTTAATCCAGTACAAAAAGTAATATATATGGCAGGCGAAAAAGTAAAAAGTGGTATAGATTTCTTTGCTAGCTTCTCAGAAGTCAAGCAAGAAAATGATAATTTAAAGAAACAGGTAATAGAGCTTCAAAATCAGTTAGTTGGTTATAATACTTATAAGGGTCAAAATGAGCAATTAAAACAAGAGCTTAATTTTAAAGAACAACATGAGCAATACAACTACGTTGGAGCTAGTATAATAGGTGAAGATGGCGGAAGCTACTATGATGGCTACGTTATTGATAGAGGATCAGATTCTGGTATACAAAAAGATATGATAGTAATTGCAGGAAATGAACTTGTTGGTATTGTTACTGAAGTTTACAGTAACTGGGCTAAAGTACAAACAATTTCTAGTACTAATACAGCTGTAGCAGCTACAGTTGAGCAAACTAATGAAGTATCAGGTATAGTTAGAGGATATCAAGATATAGGAAGTAGAGAACCACTTGCTAAAATCTATAATTTACCTATGAATTCAGCAATTAAACCAGGGGATACAATATTAACATCAGGTCTTGGTGGAATATATCCAGCTGGTATAAGAATAGGTTCTGTAATTAATGTAGAAACAGACAATGTTAAAGTTTCAAAGAGTGCGGTTATTCAACCATTCGCTAGTTTTGATCAATTAACACAAGTAGTAATAGTAGTTCCTAAGGATGCTTCTAGAGGAAATATAAAATATTAGACAAAGGGGATAGAACTTATGAAAAGAATAATACTTGTCCTCATTTGTATACTTTTATTTATATTAGATAACAGTGTAATGCCATTTTTGGGTATATCAGGTGTATACCCAAGTCTGCTATTTGTTTTTGTGATTTTATTCTCAACAATAAATGGATATTGGGATGCTGTTATACTAGGAAGTGTTTCGGGTATACTGCAGGATATATACTTTAGTCACGTTTTTGGAATTAATGCAATAATTAATTTAGCTTTATGTTTAATAGCAGCGTATATTGGTGATACTATAATTAAGAATAGAATTATTATCCCAGTTGTTACAGTAGCTGGATTAACAGCAGTTAAGTTTATAATTATCCTATTAATAGGAAAAGCTTTATCTTTAAGTGTGCCAATAGAAAATATAGTAATATTAGTTATTTACAATTTTGTTATGGCATTAGTTATGTACAGTTGGGTATCAAAAATCTCACATAGAGATCTAATGAAAAGAAATTGGAAGTTTGGTAAACATAGGTGATTAAATGAAAAGAATTAACAGAAAGAAGAAAAAGAAAAAATCTGTTAATAGGTATAAGGTACTAACAGGAATAGCCCTAATTGCATTTGGGGCTATTTTAGTACGTTTATTATATCTACAGATTTTTGATTATGATAATTTAAGGGCAAAAGCAGATATAAGATCGACAAGGTTTATGTCTCAGCAAGCTCCAAGAGGGAAAATATATAGCTCTGATGGAGATATACTTGCGACAAATCAAGATATGTATATGCTTAATTTTACAAAAACATCAGATGGAATGAAAAGTTTTTATAATACAATTAACACAGTTTTTACTATTTTAAAAGAAAATAATGCAATGGATAAACTTGATGATAATTTTAATCTTGAAATAGATAAGAGCGGTAAATTATACTTTGATTTTCCAGTTAGTGAAAGTGATACTAAGTTATGGAATGCTCAAAAGTTAAGATTTATGTATGATAGAGGTTTAGAGGATGCTATTGAGAAGAAATTATTCCCTAAAAGTAATGGGAATTATACAAAAGAACAAATTAATGAGGTAAACAAAGAACTACTATCATATACACCAGAGCAGACATTTGATATTTTAGTTAAGCAATATGGATTATATAATATGCTTAATATAGGGAAAGATTTAACAGATGCACAGATCAGAGCATTTAATAAAAAATATGAGGCAATGACTCCAAGTGAGATAACTGCTGAATTATTAAAATCTTATAACTTGACTCAAATTAGGGACTTTATGCTAGTTCGTGATGATATGAAATTACAAAGCTATTCTGGCTTTAAACCAATTACAATTGCATCAAATATTGGTCAGCAAGTAGCATATATTTTCTATCAAAAAGAAACTTCTTTACCTGGTATAGAAGTTGAGAAAAAACCAGTAAGATACTATCCTTATGGAACATTAGCATCTCATGTTTTAGGATATATGGGAGCTATACCAGCGGCACAGTCTAATAAGTATGCATCAAAAGGATATGATGTTTCTTCAGATTTAGTTGGGGTTTCTGGAATAGAATCTGCCTTTGAGAATGTTTTACGAGGAAGAACAGGCGGAGATGTTTTAAAAGTTAATTCTGCTGGGCAAAAAGTAGGAACTTTATCTACTTTAGAAGCTTATCCTGGTGATAATGTTCATTTAACAATTAATGCAGATATGCAATATTCTGCTACAAAAATGTTACAGACACAAATGGATTATATACAAAAAAATGAACCATATGGTAAAAATGCTAGAATGGGAGCAGTAGTAGCAGTTGATGTTAATACAGGGGCAATACTAGCAATGGCAAGTTTACCTAATTATAATCCTAATGATTTTGCAACTGGAAAAGTTAGTACACAAGTGGTTAAAAAATACTTTAATCCAGATATAACAACAGTTGGTCAAGAATTTATTAAAATGATGGGATTAAATAAAACTTTAGATGAGATGTTCCCAGAAGATTCAAGTGGAAATAGACAGGATAAATATGATGTTATTCCTAAACCATTGTTTAACTATGCAACTATGGGACTTGTACCACCAGGATCAACATTTAAACCAGTTACAGCAACCGCATCTTTAGAAACAGGAGCAACTAATGCTACATACACTGTAACAGATTCACCATCATTATATTATCATGCAGATCCTAATATATTTGGAAACAACTTACCAAAAGATAATGATGACCATGGAGTAGTGGATATTGTTAAGGCTATACAAGTTTCTTGTAATAATTACTTCTATAACATGGCAGCTAAAATTTACTATCAATTTGGTAAATCTACAGAAGCATTAGATGTAATAGCAAATTATGCAGCAAAAT
Source organism: Sarcina sp. (assembly GCA_051650825.1). Lineage (GTDB taxonomy): Bacteria > Bacillota > Clostridia > Clostridiales > Clostridiaceae > Sarcina. The sequence continues at coordinate 5,112 of JBOFRC010000014.1, forward strand.
TTGGGCTTGGTGTTATGCCAGGTACTAATGAAAAACCAAGTACAGGAATAGAAATACCTGAAAAGTTTGGTAATTCTTATAATTTTGAAGACTTTAAGAGTAGTTCTATTTATTACTCAAAATGGACTTTAGTAGAGGCTCTTAATAAAGGACAGTTTGATGCGGTTAATATAGCATTTGCACCAATTGACATAGCGGCAGATTCAAAAGACAGTAAAGCAATTGCTGATGCAAAAACTAATATAAAAACTATAATAACTAATCAAATGCAAAAAATTGGAAAAGAAGATATAAGAACAAATACAGAGCAAGATGCTTTTGTAGCAAGTTTAAATAAGGCAATTAAACAACTTTATGATGTATCTCCAACTGTAAAAAGTTCAATTGATAGTTATATAGAAAAAAATCCTAAATATGGAGATGTAAATACAGATATTAATAATACTGCTAGAGCTATAAATGCTTGGGTTGTTTATACTATGTATACAACAATTACAACACCTGCACAGCTTGGATATTCAGCTATTGGTCAAGGAACAAATGAGTTTACACCACTTCAATTAGCAGGTTATGTTGCAACACTTGCTAATGGAGGAACTAGATATAAGCTACATTTAGTTGATGAAATAACTAATCCAACAGGGCAAGTTGTGGAAAAAGTACAGCCAGAAGTTTTAGATAAAGTTGATATTTCAAAGCAAAATCTTGATTTGATAAAACAAGGTATGTACAATGTTAATAACAATCCACATGGAACTGGATATTTTGTATTTGGAGAGCAAGGATTCCCAATTCCTACAGCAGGGAAAACAGGAACAGCTTCTCTTACTTCAAGTGAACACGATGTAGGAAGATCAGCTTGGGGAGTATATATATCATTTGCTCCTGTTGAAAAACCACAAATAGCAGTTGTTGTTGTTATTTACAATGGAATTCATGGATATTTAGGAGCTCCTGTTGCAAGGGCTGTCTATGAAACTTACTTTAGAGATGAAATAAAATCTAAGTATCCAAATTATCAGCCAAAAACTATGTCAGGAGAACCATATAGTTATACATTAAATCCACCGTTACCTAAAATTACGGGAAATAATGAAGCTAATAGTAATAATGCAGCACAAATAAGTTCTAATGATACGCAAAGTGGGGATGCACAGTCTAAATAAATTTTTTATAAGTAGTGAGGTTTTAATATAATAAAACCTCACTATTGTCTTTTAATTATATAAGTAATAATTATGTCATAACATTGTTTATTAATTTTAAAGAATTATTGATAAGTAAATTGTTAGAATTTATAAGATAGCGTTATAAATTATTTAAAGAAAATTGAGAATTAAAATTAAAATATTAGGTGAACTATTTTAATTTATAATAGAAACTTATTAAGGGAGAGCATAAGGATTGATTTATTTACGTTAGAATATAATGAAAATAGGTGATTAAATGAAAGGGTTTAAGCGAAAAAAGAGATCTGTTGATAGATATAGTGTCTTAATTATAATTACTGTCATAGTATTTACGCTAATATTAAGCAGACTTATTTATTTACAAGTTTTTGAGCATGAGTCTTTTGAAACAAGAGCCACTCAAGGATCAACAAGATTTGTATCTCAACCAGCACCAAGAGGAAATATTTATAGTTCAAATGGTGATCTCTTAGCGACAAACAGAGAAGAATACAATTTAGAATTTACGACTACAGCACAAGGTGCTACAGACTTTTACAATACTATGAATTCAGTATTTGATATTTTAAAACAAAATAATGAATTTTCTGATTTAGTGGATAAGTTCCAATTGGTAATTGATCCTAAAACAGGTCAATTAGAATTTAGCTTCCCAGTTACAGAAAGTAGTAATCAAAAAGTTTGGGATTCATTTAAAATCAGATTTATGTATAATAGAGGTTTAGAAGCACCTATACAAAATAAATTATTCCCTAAGAATAATGGTACATTTACGCCAGCTCAAACAGCAGAAGTTAATAAAATACTTTTAGCTTATACACCACAAGAAACTTTTGATGATTTAGTTAAAACTTATGGTATGTATAATATGCTTAACATCGGAAAGAATTTAACATCTGCACAACAGACAGCATTTGATAATGAGTATCAAAAAATGTCAGCAGAAGAAATAACTAATCAGTTATTACAAAAATATAGCCTTACAGATATCAGAAACTTTATGTTAATTAAAGATGCTATGAAACTTCAAAGTTATTCAGGATTTAAACCAGTTGTTTTTGCTGATAATATTGGTAAAAATCTTGCAATGATATTTGAACAAAGAGATGGAGATTTACCAGGTGTTAGTGTTGTAGAAACTCCTGTTAGATATTATCCATATGGAACTCTTGCATCACACGTTATTGGATATCTTGGAAAAATTCCGTCAAGTGAAGCACAAGAGTATGAAGCTAAAGGGTACAATGTTTCAGATGATTTAATAGGAGTTTCAGGACTTGAATCATCAGAGCAAAGTGTTCTAAGAGGTACAACTGGTGGAGAAATGATTAAGGTTAATGCACAAGGTGAAAAAATAGGTGACCTATATAATCTACAAACTACACCAGGAGATAATGTTTATACTACAATAAATACTAATCTTGAATATAGTGCAACAGAAGCACTAGCAACACAAATGAAATATCTTCAAGAGCATGTACAGTATGGACAAGATGCTAAAATGGGAGCAGTTATTGCTGTAGATCCTAATAATGGAAATATTTTAGCTATGGCAAGTTTACCAGGATATAATCCTAACGACTTTGCGACAGGAAAAGTAAGTCAAAAAGTATTTAATGAATACTTTAACCCAGATATAGCGAAGCTTGGTCAAGAGTTTATAGATGAATCAGGTATACACAAAACATTAGATCAAATGTTCCCAGTTCAACCTAATGGAACAAGAGAAGATTTATATAGTGTCTTACCTAAACCTTTATTTAACTATGCGACTATGGGTCTTGTTCCTCCAGGGTCTACATTTAAACTTGCAACAGCTACAGCAGCTTTAGAAACTGGAGCTACAAATGCTACTTATACAATTGAAGATACAGGTGGAGACAATTCAACATATTATGATGCTAAACCAAATATCTTTGGAGCAGACCTTCCAAAGGACTGGAAAGATAATGGAGTAGATAACTTATGGAAGTCTATAGAGGTATCAAGTGATACTTACTTCTTCAATATGGCAGCTAAAATGTACTATAAATATGGACAATGCGTTTCAGCTCTTAATATACTAGCAGAATATGCAGCAAAATATGGACTAGGAACAATGCCAGGTAGTGATCAAACACAAGGTACAGGAATTCAGCTTCCAGAAAACTTTGGTGATACTTATAACTTTAATGACTTTAAGAAAAACTCAATATTCTATTCAAGATGGACTTTAGTTGGTGATTTACAAAAAGGTCAATTCCCTGCTGTTAATCTAGCTTTTGCTCCTATCAATATAGAAGATAGTTCAAGTGATTCTAAAGAACTTGCAACAGCTAAAGCAAATGTAATGCAAGTTGTTATGGATCAGTTAAATGAAATTGGATTTGAAGATATAAGAACAACAGCGGCTCAGCAAACATTTGTAAATAAACTTACAACTACTTTAGAAGCTTTCTATAAAGTTTCACCAGAGGCTCAGAAATCTATTGCGGCTGCAATAGCTAAAAATCCAAAACTTACTGTTGATAAAGATTTACAAGCTACAGCACAGGCAATAAATGACTGGGTAGTATATACTATGTATACAACAATTACAACACCAGCGCAGCTTGGTTATGCAGCGATTGGACAAGGTTTAAGTGAGTTTACACCAGTACAGCTTGCAGCATATGCAGCTACAATAGCTAATGGTGGAACTAGATATAAATTAAATCTTATAAGTAAAATAACAACACCATCAGGTCAAATAGTTGAACAAGCTAAACCTGAGGTTCTTGATAAAGTTAACTTACCAGAATCAGATTATGACATGTTAAAACGAGGAATGTGGGCAGTTGACGAACAGATAAAAGGTACAGCGGACGTTGACTTTGGATATGCATTTAGAGAGTTCCCTATTCCTACAGCAGGTAAAACTGGTACAGCGTCATTAGTTGCTAATGAGCATACTGTCGGAAGAGGAGCTTGGGGGGTATTTATTTCATATGCTCCAGTTAAAGATCCACAAATTGCAGTTGCCGTTGTTATCTATAATGGTATTCACGGAGATATTGGTGCGCCGGTTGCAAGGGCGATATATGAAACTTACTTTAGAAATGAAGTTAAGAAAGAAGATCCTAGTTATCAACCTAGTGGACCTGGATTACCAAACTTCTGGGATAAAGGACAACCATATAACTATAGTTTAAATCCACCATTACCAAGTATTACTGATAATGCACAGGTACAAAATGACACTGTAAATGTGCATCAATCAGCTAAAAATACAGGGACTCAAAGTAAGAATATAACTTCTACAGGTGGAACTGACTAAAATTAATATTAAGTTTAAAAGACTATCGAATTTTATAGAATTCGGTAGTCTTTTAACATTTTGTGTATTTTCTTAAACAAAAGGAAAATTTGGGCAAAGACAAGATATAATATAGTTAGTTTAATAAAGTAGTGTTTTATGAAACGAATAGGGGGATAAAATATTGGCAATCAATAAGAATAAAAATAATTTTACAAGATTCTCTGCTTTAAAGGGAATTGTTGCAGGACTTTTTACAATAATACTATTGAGAGTTACTTATTTACAAGTTTTTAAATATGATGATTTTAAAGAAAAGGCAAGTGTTAGATCAGCTAGATTTATGGCTGAGAAAGCACCAAGGGGAAAAATATATGATTCAAACGGAAATATTTTAGCGACAAATAGACAAACATATACAGCTACTTTTACAGAGACAGAAGCTTCTAAAGATGCATTCTATAGATCGATGAAAGTCTTTTTTGATGTAATGAATGAAAATGGGGAAAAAATAGATGATAAATTCGATTTAATTGTTGATGAAAGTGGAAGTTTAGCTTTTGATTTTGGTTTTAAAAGTGAGTTTAACAATAAAGCCGCTGAGCTTAGATTTAAAAAGGATAAAGGAATTTTTGAGGAGATACAAAATGACTTATATCCAAATCAAAAAACTGATTTAACAGATGAACAAATTCAAAAAATAGAAGAAGAATTATACAAGATAACAGCAGAAGAAGTATTTTGTTATTTAATATATAAATATGATATGGTCGAGCTTCTTAGTGAATATAAGGATAGAGATGTTAACCTTAGTAAAGAAGCAGAAAAAGAATTAAAAGAGTCAATAAAGAATAGATACAAAGAGAAGAAAGCAGAAGTTGTAGAAGAAAAATTCAATTTCTTTAAGAAAAAAACTAAAGACACAGATGAAAAAATAGTTAGAAATGAGTTTCAAAAGAAAATAGAACATGGAAGACGAGTTTTAAATGATTTAGTAAAAGAAAATACTTTAGATCAAATAAGACAGTTTATGGTAGTAAAAGATGCTGCTAAAATGCAAAGCTTCTCAGGCTTTAAACCAGTTGTAATAGCACCATCAATATCTGATGAAACTGCATTTATTCTGTATCAAAAGCTAAATAGTTTGATAGGAGTAGATATATCATTAGAGCCAGTTAGATACTATCCATATGGAGAGCTAGGCGCTAATTTTCTAGGATATATGGGAGCAATACCAGGAGCTAGCCAAAATAAATATGAATCGAGAGGATACGATTTATCTACAGACCTTATAGGAATGGCAGGAATTGAATCAGCGTTTGAAACTGTTTTACGAGGGACAAAAGGTGGCGATTTAGTTAAGGTAAATGCACAAGGTAGAGGTAGAGGGAGTATGTATAGCATGCAAACTACACCAGGAAATAATGTACACTTAACTATAGATAAGGATATTCAATATTCAGCTGAAAAAATGTTAGAAACTAGAATAAAAGAACTTCAAGAAGCTGGAGGAAAAACAAAAAATGCATCAAGAGGGGCAGCAGTTGCTCTTAATGTAAATACAGGGGAAGTTTTAGCTATGGCTAGTTATCCAACTTATGATCCTAATATATTTGCAACAGGTAGCTTAGATGGGGATGTGGCAAAAGATCTTTTAGTTCCAGATTTAGATACCTTTGGAGCTGAATATATTAGAAGATCAGGAATTGGTAAAACAATAGATGAATTATTTCCTATGAATAGTGAAGGGGTAAGACAAGATCCAAATGATATATACCCTAAACCATTATTTAATTACGCGACTATGGGACTTTTACCACCGGGGTCTACATTCAAACCTATAACAGCTTTAATAGCTCTAGAAGAA
>JBOFRC010000015.1:0-2820 GCA_051650825.1 Sarcina sp.
TCCCATCCTGGCCTCTCCTGCTGTGACAGGCTGCTGCTTGTCCTTTGCCATGTTTAGAGGTTGATGCAGTTAATGCCAGTTGGTTGCTTCAGTGGTGGAAATCTGTATGTATGCCAGCCAGCTGAGTAACCTCTGGCAATGTGGCAGTGTGTGTGTAGCCTTGTAGGTGTGTAACCTTGGCAGTGGATTGTGTTGCTCTCTCCTGGCCTCCTGCCTGCTGTGTCTCTCTTAACCTCTTTGTGGGTCATATCCACTCCTGGAGCTTCTCCTGACGCTGCCAGCATGACACATAACATTCAAACAACAGACCCTGACGCCATACAACCTGTGGAAAGTGAACCTTGAGTCACTATGTCTACAGATTTGTCACTGTGTCTAATGTTTGCTCTCAACTTACTGCAGTGACACAGCTGCAGACAGACTGAGAGGAAACTATTCACTCCTACCACACAAAGACCTGGATCAGGATCAGCACAGTGTTTGGTGTTTGCATTTCACCCGAAGGTGTTTCATCTCCTCTCACCTTCCATTCCTCTATTGTTAATGTAAATTTCCTCCACCCACAGTCCTTCTCTCCACCTATTAGAAAGCCAGCAACTCTGATCACATGATGCTGTACTCAATGGCTACAATTAATCAAATGGCTGGAAGCTGATAGCATTTGTGGGCCTTACGGGTGGGCCACAGTGCACCACCTTAGATGAGCATCAGACAGCAGAGATAAGTGAGCATGGCCACCCCTCTGACATTATCTCTGTTAGGACGCTCCAGTTGACGGGCATCCTAACAGAGATACTGTCCAGGACTGGTGACAAATGTGTGTTTTGGTTTCACACCGGTGTTACAATGTTGCCCATAAACTTAACTAGACTGGACCCACAGCCAAAAGAGTAAAAGGGGAAACTAAAAGGCTAGTTCTTGTTCACTTTCAAACTACCAATGAATCACACCTGTTCACTTCAGTTGTCAGGGAGGTTACCTTTTTTCATCTATTTCATGATTTGAAGAGAAGTGAAACATCATAGACAGTGTGGGCGGAGTGACTTGTAATGTACAGTATAACTGTAGCTGAACCACTTCAGTCTCTGCTGAGTGGAACTTTTCAAGACAGCTATATCATTCGTTTGCTGATTACCTGTGGTTGAAATCAATAGGTGGTTTAGAACATATTGATTAATGCAGGGAACTAGTGATAAGCATAAATGTAGATAAGCACAATGTAGGAGTCTTTAGCCCTTTAGCTGTTCTTGTTGTTACACACCTCACGTGCACATTTGATAATCTCAGTGATTTACTCGCAGCCACACACTCAGTCCTGCAACGTTTAGATAAGACAGCTGAGAAATGTTGCTACCTGCCAAACAGTCCTATAGAGTTCTCACAGTGTAACCTGAAGTCCTCTATAGTTAGCATTCACAGGTCTTTTTACATGAGAATCTGTATTATTTACTAATTTGTTTATGATTTTACAATGTAAACATCTTACATATGTGATCATCTTACAATATAGTGGAACAAAGTAACACCATAAAATGTCACACTGGCTGATAACATAATTAATGTGAGGGGAGATTCCTCTGTTCAATAAGGCGACATAAATAATCAACTAAGCATACACAAAACAGACATTAAGCAACAAAAATCCCTTAAACCAAATTAAAGGAACTAAAGTACTGCAGTCAATAAGGAGGCCATGGTTGGAAGTGACCTTTTTATAAAGGAACTGGTCAATAGTTTTGGTCTGTTATTTGGTGATACTATGTAGGAGGAGGGAGTGGCAGGATATGAGTCACTGTCAAAACAACAACAATCTTAGAACGAAGTCCTAAAGTGAAAACGTACGGCAGCAAAAGAGATAAAAAAGATGAAAAGCCTGAGGTTCAGCACCACGGACAGCTCCTCACATGAGCCAAAGCAGTCAGTCCACACAGCTGTGAAGCAGCAACTCGGGACTGTTGATAACAAACTATTTATTGATAATCACTTTTTGTTTGCCAGTTAATTAAGTGCTGATTGACTAATTGACGAATCAATTAATTGTTTCAGCTCGTTTCATACATGATCATTTATGGATGCTGGGACATTGAGGAAGGACTCACACACACAAACACACTCACAGAGCAAATGTCATTTCCATTCAACTGAAATTCAGTTAAAGTGTTTCTTTGGTGAATTACCATATAAATAACTCAATTGCTTATCAGACTTTGTTTAAAGAGCCCGCGGTCAGAACAGGAAACGAAAAAGAAAGACTTCCCTCAATTAATGTTTACTTTAATCAAACATCTGGTCTATAAGATACCAGGAAGCAGCCGAAACACAAAACCAAAAAACCCAATAATACATCAGTGTAATACTATACATTGCAATGAGTAACAACAAGGCAGTGCATGATAAAACAACAGACGAGCAGTGTGATGGCACAAACTGCAAACATATGCAACCTACCAAGCCACACAGCCGCTAAAGCAATCTAACAGCATCGCTTGTTCTCCACTCGTCTGTTTGGGTGCCACCCCACCCCACAGTCCAAAGCCATGGGGGTCAAGTCCAGTTCAATAAAGGTTGTGTGTAAGTCCATCTCAATCTTCTGAATGGAGATCTAGCATCAGGAGTGCATCAAAGGCAGCGTGCTTCTGCAGCATACTATTGGCCAACTTGTGCATTTCACCCAATTGTGACCTGCCAAGTGGCGCATCTGTTCTTCCTCTGACTTTCTCCTCTGTAACCCAAAAGGACATCGGATCATCCATCTTGCTCAATATTGCTAATAAGCACTAATGTGCTGATCAATTGTAACAGGTCTTGAGGAATCCCTGG
>JBOFRC010000016.1:0-15316 GCA_051650825.1 Sarcina sp.
TATAGTCAATATAATAAAAAGTACCACTAGTAATTAAAGTTTTACTAGTAGTACTTTTTTATTGTAATATTTCGATATCTTCATACAACTCTATAGATGGTAATTCATCAATATCTGTTAAAGCAAAATGTCTTAAAAATTCGTCTGTTGTTCCATATAATATAGGTCTACCTATAACTTCTTTTCGCCCAGTTTCTTCTATTAAATTTTTTTCGATTAATCGTTGAAGTGCACTATCACTTTTAACACCTCTGATTTCATCTATTTCAATTCTAGTTATTGGTTGTTTATATGCTATTATTGCTAAACTTTCTAAAGAAGCTTGTGATAGTGATTGTCTTGGATTTTTCTTTAATAATTTTTGTATAAATGCACTATTTTCATTTTTACTAACAAGTTGATATAAACCATTTAAAGAAATCAATTTAATTCCTCGTTCTTCTGTCGTTTCAAACAAGATACCCATTTGTTTTAAATAACCTATCGTTTCTTCTATTGAACAATCAATAACTCTAGCTATATCACTTGGAGAAAGTGGCTCTCCAGAAACAAATAATAATGATTCTATAATTGAAAAAATTTTATTTTTATTAGAGATTTCTTCAAACTCTATCTGATCTTTAATATTACTCATATACAACCACCTTTTCTATAATAATTTCTTCAAAATTATCATATTGCATTACTTTTACGTCTTCTAATCTTATCATTTCTAATAAAGCCAAAAATGTAACAACAACCTCTAATTTACATTCACATTCAAATGATAAATCTGTAAATCTCATAATACTATTCATTTTCATTTTATTTTTTATATATGTGATTTTTTCCTCAACTTTATATTTATCTACACTAATTTTCTTTTCTATTGTATTATTATTATTTTGCTTATCATTATATTTTTCTAGCAAATTTTTATATAATTGATATAAAACTTTCATACTAATTTTATTCAAATAAGATGTATCTTTATTAATTTCTTCTTCTTCTAACTCTACTATTTCAGCTTTTTTCGTAAAAACTTCACCATGCATTAAATCTTTTCTTTTAAAAACCTCTGCAACTTTTTTAAACTTAGTATATTCTATTAATTTATTTTTCAACTCATTTTCAATATCTATAGCATCAATCTCTTCATCAACCTTCTTTTGTTTGGGTAATAAACTTTTAGATTTTATTTCTATTAATGTCGCTGCAACTACTATAAATTCAGATGTCATCTCTAAATCCATTTCTTTCATACATGCTATATATTCTAAATATTGATTTATTATTTCTTCTATTCTAATATCCATTATTGACATCTTATTTTTTTTAATAAGATGCAAAAGCAAATCAAATGGACCATCAAAATTAGAAATTTTTATTATAGGCATTTCCATACTAAAACTACTCCTAACGGTAAATCTCAACTTATATAATAACATAATAATTATTACGTAAACAATAAAAAGTAGTTATATAAATAAGTATATAACTACTTTTTTCTTACTTAGAAAAAATTCTTTTTATTTTAGTGAAAATATTTCCATAATTACAATCTCGATCTGAATAAAGTTTAGTTCTACCAATTTCTTGCCCTTTGTTATAGAATATATATTCTCCTACTATATCACCTTTCTTTATTTTCGAATTTATAGTATTCATAATAATTTCACATTCTATTTCTTCTAAATGACCTTTTGGTAAAGTAACACAGACATCATTCTTAGCTTTTGCAATAAAATATTTTTTATTAGAATTAGTTGGTTTAAGAATATCAACATCTTCATCTTTTTCAACTAATTTTTTAGTTTCATATTTTGAAAAACCATAGTTCATAAGCATACTTGCATCTCTATTTCTAACTTTAAAAGTAGGTGCTCCCATTATTACTGCTATCATTCTAGTACCTTCTCTAGTAGCAGTTGCTGATATACAATATTTCGCTTCATTAGTAAATCCAGTTTTAAGTCCATCACAACCTTTAAAGAAACGAACAAGTTTATTATGATTTACTAATTCAATTGGAGTTCTTCTTCCTTCTGAAATTGTTTCCATATAAGTCCCTGTATATTTTAATATAGCTTCATGTTTTAATAATTCAAGTGACATTTTAGCTATATCATTAGCTGTAGAAATATGACCTTCAATAGGAAGACCAGTACAGTTTTTAAAAATCGTGTTATTCATCCCTAATTCTTTAGCTCTTTTATTCATCATAGAAACAAAATTTTCTTCACTTCCACCTAAGTATTCTGAAAGAGCTACAGCTGCATCATTTCCAGAGGCTATTCCAACACCTTTAATAAGATCTTCTACTGATCTAATTTCTCCAGTATCCAAGATCATACTACTACCGCCCATTTTTTTTGAGTTTTCGCTGATAGTTACTTTATCATTAAATGAAATTTTTCCTGAATCAATAGCTTCCATAGTAAGAAGCATAGTCATTATCTTTGTAACAGAAGCAGGTGCAAACTTTTCATTAGCATTTTTTTCAAATATAATATTGCCAGTTGTAGCTTCTATCAAAAGTGCTGAGCTTGCATCTACTTTTAATTCAGTAGTATCAGCAAATGCTGGTATAACATTAAATATCATAGTAACAAGGACTAAAAGTACTATTACTAATTTTTCTTTTAAATTTTTCATTATAATTCCCTCCTCATACATAATCTATTTTTCCCTAAATTAGACTATGTATGTATAGAAAATTACAAATATCGACTTTAAATATATAATTATAGTAAAAATATCCAATTGTAATGCTAAATAAAAAAATGCACTAAAACAATTAGTTTTAGTGCATTTTTTCTTATAAATCAGCTCCAATTATACGGAACTTATCATAACGCTCATTTAATAAGTCTTCTATTGTCTTTTTCATTAATTCTTCAGTAGAATCAATTATTGTTTTCTTTATCATTAAAGCCATTCTAAGAGGATTTTTATGAGCTCCTCCCCATGGTTCTTTAATAACTCCATCAATAATATTAAAAGATTTTAAATCCTGTGCTGTTATTTTCATAACTTCTGAAGCTTCTTTTGCTCTAGTAACATCTTTCCAAAGAATTGTAGCAAATCCTTCAGGAGATAATATAGAATAAATAGCATGTTCTAACATATAAAGTTTATTTGCTATAGAGAGTGCAAGTGCACCTCCACTGCCACCTTCTCCTATAACTATTGAAATTATAGGTACTTTAAGCCCCATCATATCTACAAGATTTTGTGCTATAGCCTGCCCTTGCCCTCTTTCTTCAGCACCAGTACCACAAAAAGCACCAGATGTGTCAATAAAACATATAATAGGCCTATTAAACTTTTCAGCTTGTTTCATAAGTCTTAAGGCTTTTCTATACCCTTCGGGATGTGGCATTCCAAAATTTCTTTCTATATTTTCTTTTGTACTACTACCTTTACAAATTCCAATAACAGTATAATTAACTTTTCCTAATTTAGCGATTCCGCCAATAATAGCTTTATCATCACCAAAATTCCTATCGCCGTGAAATTCTAAAAAATCATCAAATATATGTTTTATATAAAACTCTGCATTAGGTCTATCTACTCGTCTAGCAGTTAAGACTTTTTCCCAAGAGTCCATAGTCCTTATTAAATCTCTACTCATATTCCACCTCATGCATTGTTAATATTCTATCTAAAGTATCACGAAGATTTTTTCGATGAACAATTTTATCTACAAAACCTCTTTTTAATAAAAATTCTGAAGTTTGAAAATCATCTGGTAATTTAGTATTTAATGTTTTTTCTATAACTCTTCTACCTGCAAATCCTATTGTGCAATTAGGCTCACTAAGAATAATATCACCTTCCATTGCAAAACTAGCAGTTACTCCACCAGTTGTTGGATCCGTAAGGACTGTTATATATAAACCGCCAGCTTGAGAGTGCCTATATATAGCACCACTAATTTTAGCCATTTGCATTAATGAAAAAATTCCCTCTTGCATTCTTGCTCCACCAGATGAAGTTAGAATTATAAGAGGAAGTTTTTCTTTTGTAGCATTTTCTACAGCTCTTGTAATTTTTTCTCCAACAGCGCTTCCCATACTTCCCATAAACATTTCAGAATCCATAATACAAATTACCACTTTTTTATTATTAATCAAGCCATATCCTGTTGTAACAGCTTCATCAAGTCCTGTAACTTCTTGTAATTGTATCAATTTATCTTTATAGCCTGGAAATTTAAGAGGATCTTTACCTAAAAGTTCTTTGTTAAATTCAGAAAAACTATTCTGATCTAATAAATTCTCTATACGTAATTTAGAATTTATTCTTAAATGATACCCACAATTAGGACAAACAAATAAATTAAATTCTAAATCTGCTGTATATAGTATAGTATTACACCCTTTGCACTTACTCCACATTCCACTAGGAATATTAGGCTTACTTATTTCTTCTGGTTTTAATTCTACAGTACTTACTGTTATGAACTTTTTCTTATTTTTACCTAGTAAATTTTTTATCATACTTTATCCACCAACTCACTTGTTAAAAATGAGGTATCATATTCTCCACTTACAAATTTATCATTATTTAAAATTTTCAGATGATACTCTATATTAGTCTGTATTCCTTCTACGATAAATTCACTTAAAGCTCTTTTCATTCTTTGAATTGCTTCTTCACGTGAATCACCATGAACAATAAGTTTAGCCACCATCGAATCATAACAATGAGGTATTTTATATCCTGGATATATCCCAGAATCAATTCTAACACCTAATCCTCCAGGTAAATAAACATTTTTTATAAGTCCTGGAGATGGTCTAAAGTTTTTAGATGGATCCTCTGCATTAATTCTACATTCTATTGAATGTCCATTGATTTTTAAATCTTCTTGTTTGATAGTAAGTTCTAATCCATTAGCAACCTTTATTTGTTGTTTTAATAAATCTACACCTGTTATCATTTCAGAAATAGGGTGCTCAACTTGTATTCTAGTATTCATTTCCATAAAGTAGTAGTTATTATATTTATCTACTAAAAATTCAATTGTTCCTGCATTTTCATAATTAACAGCTTTCGCTGCATTTATAGCAGTTTGCCCCATTTGCATTCTTATTTCTTCAGTTAATACAGTTGATGGTGCTTCTTCTATAACTTTTTGATTTCTTCTTTGAACTGAACAATCCCTTTCAAATAAATGAACTGCATTTCCATGAGAATCACATAATAACTGTATTTCTATATGTTTAGGATTTTCAACAAATTTTTCTATATACATAGTATCATCTGAAAAATTTGTTTTAGCTTCTAATTTAGCACTATTATAGTTATCGATAAACTCTTCTGCTTTTCTAACTATTCTAATCCCTTTTCCACCACCACCAGCAGCAGCTTTCACCATAACTGGAAATCCTATTTCTTTAGCGATTTCTAAAGCTTTAACCTCATTCTCTATAATCCCTTCATATCCAGGAACTACTGGAACTCCAGCACTTTTCATAATTTCTCTTGCTCTAGCTTTATTTCCCATCAAATCGATAGCTCTCCAAGATGGTCCAATAAATTTAATATTACATTCCTCACACATTTTCGCAAACTTAGAATTTTCAGATAAAAATCCAAAGCCAGGATGTATAGCTTCTGCCCCAGTTAAAACACAGGCACTTAAAATATTTTTTATATTTAAATAACTTTCAGAGGAAACAAAAGGTCCAATACAAATAGCTTCATCAGCTAATTTTACATGTAAAGCATCTTTGTCTATTTCAGAGTATACAGCAACAGTTTTTATCCCCATTTCTTTGCAGGCTCTAATGATTCTTACTGCAATTTCTCCTCTGTTAGCAATTAATATTTTCTTAAACATATTGTCTTCACCAACCTATTGCATAGCAAACATTATTTCTGCTGCACAAGCTATTTTGCCATCAACAGTTGCAGTTGCACTACCTATGCCAACAGGGCCTCTCAATTTAATAATCTCAACTTCTAGTTTTAATACATCTCCAGGAACTACTTGTTTTTTAAATCTCGCCTTATTTATTCCAGCAAATAAAGGTATTTTCCCTTTATACTCATCCATTGATAATAAAGCTATAGCTCCTGTTTGTGCTAACGCTTCTATTATTAAAACTCCTGGCATAACAGGATAATCTGGAAAATGTCCATTAAAAAACTCTTCATTAGCAGTTACATTTTTATATGCAACAATTTTTTGTCCTTTTTCAATAGATTCAACTTTATCTACTAATAAAAAAGGATATCTATGTGGTAAAATTTCTTTAATTTCTTTAATTCCTAACATTTCCTAAACCCTCCTGATTTTAAATAGTTCTGTCCCAAATTCAACCATATCCCCATTTTCAACTAGTATTTCAACTATTTCACCTGGGAACTCAGCTTCTAATTCATTCATTAATTTCATTGCTTCTATTATACAAAGAGTATCTCCTGTATTTACTTTTTTTCCTACTGGTGCAAAAATATCTCTATCAGCACCTGGTGCTGAGTAAAAAGTTCCAACCATAGGTGAAGTAATTACCTCACAATCATCTTGAATTTGCTTTGTATTTTCTAACCCTTTTTCTCTCTTTAATTCTTGATTATCTATTTTAATCTCTTCTTGTATATCTATCTTTTTACTAACTGGGGCTACAGATTCACTTTTAGAAGCTGTAGCTTTTTCCTCAGTACTAGCACTTTCTCTAGTCAAAGATTTATCCATTTTCAAATAAAAATCATTAAGTTTTAATTCAAATAGACTGATATTAGAATTATCTATTTTCGATATTAGAGATTCTATTTCTTTAAATTCCATAAAACGCCACTCCTAGTTCCATTTTTTAAATAATAATGATACGTTATGTCCTCCAAATCCAAGTGAATTTGACATTGCAAAATCAATTTCTTTATTTCTTCCTTGATTTGGAACATAGTCTAAATCACATTCTTCATCTGGTGTTGTATAACCTATAGTTGCAGGAACAAAACTATCTTCTAGTGCTTTAAGACATAAAATAGCTTCTACTGCTCCAGCTGCTCCTAATAAATGCCCTGTCATACCTTTAGTTGACGAAACTGGTATTTCATTAGCTTTGTCTCCAAAGCATAATTTAATAGCCTTAGTTTCTGTTTTATCATTCATAGGTGTACTTGTACCATGTGCATTAATATAGCCAACATTCTCTTTAGTAGTTTCTGCTTCTTCTATAGCAAGTGTCATTGCTCTTGCAGCACCTTCTCCATCTGGTGCTGGTGCTGTTATATGATAAGCATCACTAGTTGCCCCATATCCAACAATTTCTCCATAAATATGTGCTCCTCTAGCAAGCGCACTCTCTAAAGTTTCTAATACTAATATTCCAGCTCCTTCTGCTAAAACAAATCCATCTCTATTTTTATCAAATGGGATCGATGCTTTCATTGGATCATCTATAGTACTTAAAGCTTTCAAATTACTAAATCCAGCAATAGCTGATGGTAATATAGCCGCTTCTGTACCTCCTGTTATAATAGCATCCGCATAACCATGTTTAATCTGTCTGAAAGCATCACCAATAGCACTTGATCCACTTGCGCAAGCTGTTACAACAGATGATGATATACCTTTTGTTCCAAATCTCATAGAAAGCATACCTGATACGCTATTAATGATTGAACTTGGAATATAAAATGGTGAAACCCTTCTTGGACCTTTATTTATTAAATTCCCAATTTGCTCTTCTATTGTTCCATTTCCACCGATTCCAGAACCAATAATAACTCCAACTCTAGTCGCATCCATATCTTTTATATTTAATTTAGCATCTTCAACAGCTTCATCAGCTGCTTTAATTGCTAAATGAGTAAATCTATCCATTCTTTTTGCTTCTTTTTTTCCTAAATACTCTTCAACATCAAAGTTTTTTACTGTTCCAGCTATATGAACATTAAAATCAGTTGAATCAAAATATTTATCAGGATCTATTTTTTCAATTCCACATTTCCCTTCTTTTGCATTATTCCAAAACTCATTTATGTTATTTCCTATAGGTGTTATAGCACCCATTCCAGTTATTACTACTCTTCTTTCCATCATAATCTCCTTACATTACCATTCCGCCATCAACATTAATAACTTGCCCTGTTATATAATTTGCTTCATTCGAAGCTAAAAATGCAACTGTATTTGCAACTTCCTCTGCACTACCAAGTCTTTTTAATGGTAAATTATTTTTAATAAAATCTTTATTAGCATCACTAAGGTCTGCAGTCATATCAGTTTCTATAAATCCTGGAGCAACTGCATTAACAGTAATCCCTCTACTTCCAAGCTCTTTTGCTAGAGATTTTGTTAAACCTAACACCCCAGCTTTAGAAGCTGAATAATTCACTTGTCCTGCATTTCCCATTATACCAACTACAGATGACATATTTATAATTTTCCCTGATTTTTGTCTTAACATAACAATTGCAGCTTCCTTAGAGCAATTAAATGTCCCTTTTAAATTTACATCAAGTACTGACGTAAAATCTTCTTCCTTCATTCTCATTACTAAACCATCTTTTGTTATTCCTGCATTATTAACAAGAATATCAACTGATCCTAGTTCTTTTTTACAAACAGCTATAATTTCTTTTGCATATTCAGCATCACTTACATCACCTTTTACAGTTAATGCTTTAACACCCATATTTTCAATCATGTCTTTGACTTTTTGAGCTTCATCATCTGAACTTCTATAACCTATAACTATGTTAGCTCCTTTAGAAGCTAACTTGAGTGCAATAGCTTTTCCTATGCCTCTTGTAGCACCAGTTACAATTACATTTTTATTTTGCATTTAAATTACCTCCAACTCTTTAAGTCTTTTTATTGTTAAATGTAAATCTTCAATTGTATCTACATTCAAAACAGTTATTGATTTATCAATTTTT
Source organism: Sarcina sp. (assembly GCA_051650825.1). Lineage (GTDB taxonomy): Bacteria > Bacillota > Clostridia > Clostridiales > Clostridiaceae > Sarcina. Next base: position 8,878 of record JBOFRC010000016.1, read on the forward strand.
TTCACAAATCCACTTAAAACTTTTCCTGGACCTATTTCCACAAATATATCTACATCTAGACTTTTTATAAATTCTATATTATCTACAAATTTTACAGATCCTTTAACTTGGTTCATTAGGATTGATTTTATATTATCATTATTTTCATATTTTGTCCCTTTAAAATTAGATAAAATAATACCAGAAACAGCATTTAATTTTACATTTTCTAGTTCTTTTCCAAGTTTATCTGCAGCATTGCTTAACATAGAAGAATGAAATGGAGCTGATACATTTAATCTTATAGCTCTTCCACCCTTTTCTTTAATAAGTTCACTAGCTTTATCTAAAGCAGAAATTTCACCTGATATTACTATTTGACTTGGTGAATTATAGTTTGCTATTTCAACAATTCCATTATTTTTTGCTTCTAAAACTACTTCTTCAACTTCATCTTTATTAAGTTTTAAAACTGCGAGCATCCCGCCAATTCCTTCTGGCACAGATTCTTGCATAAATTTCCCTCTTTTTTTAACAAGTTGAACACCATCTTCAAATTTCATTACTCCATCATGAATTAGAGCTGAGTATTCTCCAAGACTTAATCCACAACTTATATCAGTATTAATTCCACATTCTTTTAGAGCTTCTAATATAGCCATATTTGTAGTAACGATACATGGCTGAGTATATTCTGTTTTATTCAATTTATCATCAACGTTATTGAAGCAAATATCAGTTATATCAAATCCAAGCACATCACTTGCATTATCAAACACCTTTTTACTAACTTCAAAATTTTCATAAAAATCTTTTCCCATTCCTTTATATTGGGATCCCTGCCCTGCAAATAGAAAAGCTATTTTTTTCATATAAACCTCCTAGTTTTAAGTAAAATTATAGAGGCTAAAAATAGCCTCCTTTAATTTATTTACTTAATCTTTCTACATAATCAACAGCATCTTTAACTGTTTTTATTTGTGTAGGATCATCTAATTTTACACCAAACTCATCTTCCATATCCATTATTACTTCGAATAAGTCTAAAGAATCAGCTCCTAATTCATCAAAAGTTGTTTCAAGTGTTACTTTATCCTCTTCAATTTCTAATTTTTCACATATAATAGCTCTTATTTTTTCAAACATTATATTGCCTCCTAAATTTTTTATTAATATTTTAATGATATAGCACCCCAAGTTAAGCCACCACCAAAACCTACTAACATTAAATTATCACCTTTTTTTATTTTACCTGATGAAATTCCTTCTGCTAGAGCTAATGGTATACTCGCTCCTGATGTGTTACCATATCTTTCTAAGTTTATTATAAATTTTTCTGAATTTATTTTTAATTTTTTACTCACATACTCAATAATTCTATAATTAGCTTGATGAGGAACTATATAGTCAACTTCTTCCAAATTAAAGGAAGATTTTGAAGCTAATTTTTCAAGTGAATCCGCCATTATTCTAGTGGCAAATTTAAATACATCCCCACCATTCATTCTAATATAATTATCATGCGGTAAATTAGATTTAATAGAATAAGGATTGTTTATTTCTATATTTTCAGCAACTAGTGAATCTGCTTTTGAACCATCTGACCCAGTAATAACTGCTTCAATTCCTTTATCCTCAGTTGTTTGTGTTAATAGAATAGCTCCTGCACCATCTCCAAATAAAACACATGTACTTCTATCTTGCCAATTTACTATCTTAGACAAAGTTTCTGCTCCTATTACTAGTATATTTTTATATACTCCTTGCTTAATAAAAGCATTTGCTATTTCTAATGCATATATAAAACCAGTACATGCAGCATTAACATCAATAGCTGAAGCATTTATAGCTCCAAGTTTAGCCTGAACTAAACTAGCTGTTGATGGTGTATAACTATCACTAGTCATTGTAGCAACTATTATATAATCTATTGTTTCTACATTCATGCCAGCATTATCTAAAGCTATATTAGCAGCTTTAGCAGCTAAATCTGAAGTATTTTCTCCAGTAGAAATTCTTCGTTCATTTATTCCAGTTCTAGTTTTTATCCATTCATCACTAGTATCAACTATCTTAGCTAAAGCATCATTTGATACAATATTTTCTGGAGCATAAGCCCCTACCCCTGCTATTTTAGAATTAAACATACTAATTCTCCTTAATTTTAATCACTTAAACATTTATCCTTAAAAAAGCCTATCATATTATTAAGAGCTTTTCCTAAAGCTTTTACTTCATCATCTGTTAGTGAATCCATCGTAGATTTTATCATCTCTCTATGGAATCTTTCATGTAATCTATGTGCAAGTTTTCCTTTTCTAGTTAACTCTACTAATACAACCCTTCTATCTGTTTCTATTCTTTTTCTAGTAACATATTCTTTTTTTATAAGCTTATTAATAGCTGTAGTTAGAGTACCAACTGTTATATTTAAGTCACTTGCAATCTCTGACATTGTTCTTGATCCTGAATATCCAACAGCTTCAATAGTGTGCATTTCAGTAACTGAAAGATCAGATAACACACCTGTTTTCAAAGTTTGTTGTTCTATTAGTAAAATATCATTAAAGACTTCTACAAACAATGAATTTAAAATTTCTTCATTTTTTATCAATAAAGTCATCTCCTTATTAATGTTGAGTTTATGTATATATCATACCAATATTATAAGGATTTTTAAATATACAATATACTTTGATTATCAAATTAATTACTTTGATAATCAAAATATACTATAAACAAACTATATTGTCAACACATTTTCACTATCTACTTTATAGTAATACCCTTTAAATAAAATTTTTATTCAAAAAAAACTATGAAAGATTGAGCAAATCTTAATCTTTCATAGTTTTTCTATTGTAAATCAATATTTTTAGACATCTTCTGGTTTGAATGATATTTCAAGTTTATCTACTTTAGAATTCAGCTGTCTAAAAGGAATATGAGCTGCATCAAACATAAGTTTAGAAGCTTTCACAATATCTGTATCTCCATACTTATCAGATAAATAAACAACTTCTTTAATTCTTGATTGTATTATAGCTTTCGCACATTCATTACAAGGAAATAATGTTGCATATAAAGTACACCCTTTTAATTCAGCACCAGCAGAATTTAGTATGGCATTTAACTCAGCATGACAAGTATAAGCATATTTAGTATGTAAAAAATCACCTTGATTATCCCATGGAAATTCAGAATCTGAACAACCAATAGGAAATCCATTATAACCTATCCCAACAATCTTATTATCTTGATTAACTATACAAGAGCCAACTTGTGTGTTAGGATCTTTACTTCTTTTAGAACTAATTAAAGCGACACCCATAAAGTATTCATCCCATGATATATAATTTGTTCTTTTCATAATAGTAGCCTCCTAAAAATGTATATAGTCATTATATCAAGCTTATTTATCTAATTTCAAATTAATATTGTATATTTAATAAATATAGCCCTTTAGCAGGAGCACGTTCTCCTGTTAATTCTCTATTTTGGTATTTAAAAGCATTTAAAATATTACTTATTTCTTTTTCACCAGTACCTATTTCTTTTAATGTCCCTACAAGTATTCTTACCATATTTAATAAAAATCCATTTGCAGTAATCGAAATTGAAATAATATTTCCTTCCTTAATTATATCTATAGAATTTATTCTTCTAACTGTATTTTTATTTTTAGGTTTATTGGTAAATGCTTTAAAATCATGTTCTCCAACTAATAACTTAGCAGCTTTTTCCATTTCATCTAAATTCAAGTCTTTTTGTATACTCCAAGCATATTTTCTATAAAAGACATTAGTAAAATCACTAATATCGATTTTATATATATAAGTTTTAAGTTTACAATTATATCTTGCATGGAATCTTTCATCTACTAAAATAACATCTTTTACTCTTATATCTTCCGGTAAATATTGATTTAAATAATCATAAATTTCTATCGGATCCACACTAATATTAGTTGTAAAATTAGCTATGTAATTTAAAGCATGTACCCCTGAATCAGTTCTACTTGCGCCTATTACTTCTATTTTTGTTTTAAAAAATAAACTTAAAACATTTTCTATTTTTCCTTGTATTGTTTCTACATTATGTTTTGTTTGCTTTTGCCATCCATAATATCTAGTACCATCAAATTGTATAGTTAATTTATAATTCATTTAAAAACCCTCCAAAAAAATAAGAAGCTACCATATTCAAGTAGCCTCTTATTTCTATTATATTACTTTGTAGCGTAATTATCAAAGTATCCTTTTATAAGAATAATAGGTGTTCCTTTATCTCCACTTCCACTCATTAAGTCACATAAACTACCTAATAAATCTGTTATTTGTCTAGGAGTTGTTCCTAAAGCATCATTTCCTATTTCTTCTTGATTTTTCTTAGTTTTTATTTTTTCAATAATTTGCTCTTCTCTTGATTTACCTTCTTCTAGAGAATTATCTGCTATATATTTTATCTTAATTTCATTTGGTGTTCCAACTAAACCATCAGTAAATCCTGGTGATACAACTGGATCTGCAAGTTCCCAAATTTTTCCTACAGGATCTTTAAAGGCTCCATCTCCATACACCATAATCTCTATATTTTTTGATGTTTTTTCTTTTAACATATTTTGAATTTCATAAACTAAAGTTTTACAATCTCTTGGGAATAATTTGATAGAATCATCAGTAGCCATATTAGAACCTAATAATCCATATTCTGAATTATAACCACTACCATTTACTGAAGCAGTTGCAATTTCATCTAATGTTAAGACTTTTTTAGCACCTGATTTTTCCATTATTCTCTTAGTTCTAAATCTCTCATGTATATTACACACAATTGCTTCATCTACATATTTTAAAACTACTCTTGGATCATTAGTAAAGAATACCTCTACATTATCTTCGCCAATAACTTCTTTATACATTGTTACATAATCAATTTTTGTGAAAGGATGTATTACCTCTTCACCAAATATTCTTCTGTAATCAGCTTCTGTAAGATGGTCTGTATAAGGATTAACTCCTGCATCATCCATTACATCTAAATTCATTAAATGATTTCCAACCTCATCTGAAGGATAATTTAAAAATAATTTTATTTTTTTTCCAGTTAATGCAATAGCTTTTAAAATAGGTGCAAATCTATTTCTACTTAATATAGGAAATACAACACCAATACTATCTCCATCAAATTTATTGTTTATATCTTGTGCAATATCAGTTAATTTTATATAATTTCCTTGAGATCTTGCTACTAAAGATTCTGTAACACCGATAACATCTCCATCTTTTAAATCTATTTTCTCAGTTTCAACAGCTGTTAAAACTGAATCAACTACGATTTGTTTAAGATTGTCGCCTTCTTTTATGATAGGAGCTCTTACTCCAATTGCCACTGTTCCGATTGTTCTCATTTATAATTCCCCCTCAGTACAAACTGATTTTTTGGATTCGAACTTTAAAGTTCGTGTTTTGTTTCTTACATTTAAGATTATAAATCATAAAATATAGTTTATCAACTATTTTTTTCTTTTTTTTTTAATATTTTTTAAAATTATACGAATATTATAGTATTATTGGTATAAAAATATACGTATTAAAGATAGGCAAAATATTATTTTTCACTCTTTTTTTATTCTTATTCACTTTTTAAATATATTTTCCTGAAAAATTCTGGTCTATGGAATGACGGCTTATGATAATTAATATTAAATAATGCTCCATAATGCTTTATAAAAGTATTATCTCCACATTTATAAAAATTACAACTAATATATTCTGTATTTTTAACACTAAATGTAGGATAATATTTTTTTATTAATTCATAGGGAATTAAATATTCTAAAGACCATTCTTTATAATTATTAAAATCTTGATAATTTTCAATAGTAACGTTTGTTTTTATTTTAATACTTTCAAAATCTTCTTTATCCAAAAATTTCCTTTGAGCACCATTAATACCAATTTGAGATAAAATTGTTCCTATAGCATTTACTTCAAAATTTATATACTGTTCACTATTTTTAGGATCAAAATTAATAAATGCCTCTACACAACTATCTTTATATACAGGTTCATTAAAATTAGTATATTCAACATGTAAAAATTTTTCTTTGACTTTAAAACCTATTCTAACTCCATTATTGCTATAAGCTAATTTCACTAATGTCTTAGGCTTATATCCTTCAGTATCCCAAGGATAGTTTAAAAGTTCAAAACTTTCATTTTCTTCCCATTCCTTTTCACTAGTTATTTTTTTTAAAAACATTACCATCAACTCCTTTATTAAATAATTATAATTTAAAGAAACAATTAAAACTACATTATTCATAATTTATTAAACTCTATAACTAAATAAATACATTATGTAACACTTTATAGTTCTTTTCATAATATATATTATAAAAAAATTTAAGAGTTTTAAGGAGTTAATAATAACTATGTATTGTAAAAATAATGCAAAC
>JBOFRC010000017.1:0-3807 GCA_051650825.1 Sarcina sp.
AAACTATAGATGGTGAAGATGTTTGTGTTTTATTAAAAAGAGGCAAACTTAAAGTTACACCATACCTTGAATGTGTTGAGAGCAGAATGCTTGATGAAAGAACTATTCATAAATGTGTAGCTTGAAGTGTATAGTAATATTAATTTATTTATGATTAGATAGATATATTTTTATAAAAATAGCAAATGAAATAGCTTAATATAAATGAATAGCAATTATTTTTTTAATAAAGAGTGTTTTTTAAGAAAATTATTTTATTTCAATTAAAAAGTATATTCTATATAATTAAATAAAGTATTTAGAATTTAAATAAAATATTTTAGAGGAGAATTTATATGTTTAGGCTTTTTAAAGATAATAAAGAAAAAGAGTTATCAGAGAGTAGTTCAAAAATTGTTGATATAATGAATATTTATTATAGAAAATATAAGAAAGATAAACTTTTACATGATGGATGGGTGTTTGATGCACTTAAGTCAGATATAGTAAATATAATATTAGGTAAGTCTGACAAAGAAATAAACATAGAATTACACGATGTTAGGGAAACAATAAATGGAAAATATCCTATGTTTGAAAGTATAACAGAAAAGCTTTTATTAGAGGCTAAAACTAAAGCTATTAATGAAAGAGATAATGGAATAAATGATAATGATGATTCAAGTTGGTTAAATTTATATAATAATGAAGAAGAAGTTATTGAAGCTAAGAAACCAAAGGTATTAGGTATTGGTTCTTCTATAGAAAATAAGTATGTAAATCTTTATGACTTAAATGCGAAGGATAAAGAAGGAATTTTATTTGATTATTATATGGTTAGTAGAAATAAACCTGAAGATCTAATTCTTAATACTAAGGAAAATAAACCTAATGGTGTTATGATAATTCCAGAGCTTTCGGATGGAAAATATGCAATTTTAAAGCAATATAGATATACTATAGATGATTATCTTTATGAGTTTCCAGCAGGACGTATGGAAGAAGAAGACACAGATTTGTTCATTGCAGCAGCACGAGAGCTAAATGAAGAGACTGGTTTGACCTTTGATAATGCTGAAGTTTTAGTTGGGTGTGGATATACATCAATTAGTATGACAGATGAATCTGTAACTATGATTACAGCTAAATGTTATGGAAAGATAAATTCTAATGAAGATACAGAATATATAAAAGTATTATGTTTAACATTAGATGAACTTGTAAAGTTAACTAAAACAAGTAATATAAAAATAGATATTAAAACATTATTAGCAATACAATTACTAGATGCTAAGCGTAATATTAAAGAATAATATATGTAGAGAGTTTTTTTATTAGATATATTATAACAAGAATACTAAGATGACTAATTATGTCACCTTAGTATTTTTTGATATATCTAATTAAATAAAAAGTATTCGAAGTATATACTTCGAATACTTAAGCAATTTTTTTATCTGTTTTCTTATTATCTGCTTTCTTATTAGTAATGACGTCTACTAGATCTTTAAGTGGTAGAGGTAGATTTGTAGTATCAATATTTTCGAGTTCACTTTGATGAACTCTAATATATCTATTAATGGCTTCAAAATCTAGTTCTCTTTTATGACCAGCCCAGTATTCGAAATCTAAAGTTGTAGCTTCAACTAATTTATTAATAAAACTATCAGTAATTCCCCTTTTAAAATTAAGTATTCTACTCAAATATGATGGAGATATACCTAAGTTCTTAGCAAAGTCAGATAATTTAAGGTTATTTTCTATCATGTATAGTTTAATTCTTTTTACAGTTTTAAAGTTCATAAACAACCTCCATTTAAAATATATTATTGACTTAGTTCTTAATATTATACTACAAATTTAAAGGAATGTTTAGTTCCTAAAATTTAATAATTTAATCAGTATTATCTGATTATTCTAAGGAACTGATAATGAATATTATAAAACACGAATGAAAACAATCTTAAAAAGGTTATTACATTCGAAGTATTTAACTTTAAAAGTCTAAAAGTAGTTAATTTTAAGGATATTGCGAAGAATATTTGGAAAATAGCATTGTTAATTCGTAAAAGTTACTAGACCAAAATATGCTTATAAAAGTTTAAAAAATATTTACATATTGCAGGCAAGACAATATAATATATTTTGTTTGAAAAAACTAAATTAATCAAGGATGTGTGAGTAATGCAATTTTTTAGAAACTTTACAGGTTTCCAAAAGGCATTCTTTTTATTTTTTACAGCAGCAAGTATAATAACATTTTTATTACCAGTACTTGTGCTTGGAAAGAGTGCTAGTTCAGTATTTTCTTTTTTAGGAATACTAGGTTTGATATCAACTATCGCAGGAATATTAGTTTCAATATATACAGCTAAGGCGAGTATATCAGGATATGTTTGGTGGTGGATAAACACAGGAACATTCGCAATAATAGCTTTAGCAGGAAACCTATATGGACAGTTTATTAAAAACTTCCTTATATTATTACCTCTTCAAGTTTATGGATTTATAGCATGGAGACGTAATATGAATGCAAATAAATCTGAAGATATTGCAATTAGAAAATTTACGAAAAAAGAAACTACTATATATTTAGCAATAACAGTAGTTTGCTTTGTTTGTTATGGACTATTTATTAATTATCTTCCAAATATAATGAATGCTTTATTCAAGATACAAATACCAGCAGATCCACAAGTATTTTTAGATGCATTTACATCTACACTTACTATAATGGCAGTATATTTAACTGGTAAAAGATTCGTTGAACAATGGTATTACTGGCTTATATCAAATACTTTAGGAGTTATAATGTTTGTTATTCAAACAATCCATGCAGGTGTTCATGATCCATCTATGTTCGTTGGAGATGTATCAAACACAATATCAATACTTCAATATGGTGTTGGTGCTATTTATGGATTTATACTTTGGAGAACGATGTATAAGCAAAGAAAGACAGAGTCTAAAGAGCAAACGGTTGCTTAAAAATAGATAAAAAAGTGAGAAAGACTATAAGATATTTTTTTGTTGATTTTATAAAATATCTTATAGTCTTTTGTTGTTTAAATTTATCATTAAATAAATGTGTAATAATTTTGATAACAACTTCATATAGACATAAATTAAACTTATATCAACTTAATATATAGGTTTTAAAAGTTTTTAAACAGCTAATTCAATAATAAAGTAAGAATTTTATGTAATAGACTTTATAGTCTACATAAAAATTTTAGAGAAAATATCGTGAAGATATTATTAGTATAGTTAAGGAGATAGATTATGAAAAGAAAATTAATTTCACTAGTATTAGTAGGAAGTTTAGTTGCAGGAGGTATAGCAAGTATTGTACCTAACAACTCAAATATAAAGCATCAAAACAGCATATTATTAGCTGCACCACAGGTTGGAAAAGTTATAGTAACTTTAGGAGCAAATAATACATATGATCAAAGACAGCAATTATTACAAGATTTTAATGTTAGTACAACAGATAAAAATATAACATTTATACAAACTACAAATAGAGATATTGCACAAGAACTTGGATATACAGGAAATATAAATGATATTCCTAATACAGGATCATATAGTTCTGCTAAAATTACAATACTTCCAGCAGGCTCAGGAATACAGGTTACAACTAATAATTTAACAGAGGTTACAGGAGATATGCTTGCAAGTGCTTTAACAACTTGTGGTATAAATAATGCAAGTATAGATGCAGATGCACCTATGCCTGTAACAGGACAAGCAGCACTTGCTGGTGTTCTTCAAGCATTCCAACAAGCTACAGGAGAAACTGTACCTGAACAGAACAAAAAAGTT
>JBOFRC010000018.1:0-5402 GCA_051650825.1 Sarcina sp.
TGATATTATAAAAGGTGGAGCTGATACTATAAGAATTAATTTATCTCATGGACGATATGATGAAATTGATAAAGTTATAGGATACATAAGACTTAACTATCATAAAGTGAGGATATTAATGGATTTACAAGGGCATAAAATTAGAGTTTCTCACAAATTAAAAAATGAGTTTTTTGCTGAAAAAAATTCTGAAATTTATTTTTGTTCAGAAGAAAGATATGATATCTTTAAAAAAATAATTAATAAAAATTTAGTTCCTTTAAACTTAGAAGACAAAAGAATAAATGGATTTTTTGAAAAAAAAATATTTATGAAAGATGGGACTATGAGGTTTAATGTTTTAAGTAATGAAGATGGATTAATAAAAACTAAAACTATTTCAAAGGGAATGATTAGGGCAGAAAAAGGTTGTAATTTACCAGGTTTAAGAAGAGAGGGATTAGGTATAACGGAAAAAGATAAAAAAGATATACAATTTGCATTAGACGAAAAGGTTGATGTTTTATGTTATTCGTATTGCTCATCTAAAGAAGATTGTGAGAATTTTAAAGAACAAGTATTTAACACATTAAGAAGAGGGGATAAAATCCCAAGGCTATTTGCTAAAGTTGAAACTAAAGAAGGGGTTAAAAATATTAATGAAATAGCTGATGCTCTAGATGGCGTAGTAATTGCTAGAGGAGATTTAGTACCGGAAAGTGATATTTTTGCGTTACCTATAATTCAAGATAAAATAGTAAATTGTCTTAGAAGAAGGAATAAAGAGGTAATAATAGCAACACATGTTTTAAATTCTATGAAGCGTAATGGTGTAGGACCATCTTTACATGAACTTTCAGATATTTATAATATGACTAGAAAAAATGCTAGTGGATTTATGCTTACTAGTGAAACAACTATAGGCACTAATCAATATGAAATTGTAAAGTCGTTAAGACAAATTATGGATTACTATATAAAAGTACATGAAAAAATTAAAAAAAATGATAAATCCAAAAAATAAGATATAAGAAAAGAACGCTAGTAATAAACTACTAGCGTTCTTTTCTTATATCTTAACTAAAATACCTTTAAATGATTATTAATAAAAACATAAAAAAAATAGACTTGTAAAACAAATCTATTTGGTACCGAAGATGGGATTTGAACCCACACGATTTCTCGGCAGATTTTGAGTTTGTTAAGCAATTTTAAATATTATATAACCAATTCTATATGGTGTATTTGTGTAGTGTTTTTAATCTATAGAATATTTAAAATCACTTTTAATCCATAGAATATTTTGAGTTTAGGTGACCGATAGGTGACCAACTATGAATTAAAAAGTTTATCCATATTACTAGCAGCTTCTATTTTAAGTTCATCTAGAACATGTGTATATAAATCAGCTGTTATATTAATTGTTGAATGTCCAAGTTGTTCACTTGTGACCTTTAAAGAAGTGCCAGCTTTAAGTTGTAAGCTAGCATTTGTATGTCTAAGATCATGAAATCTTATTATTCTAAAATCATGTTTCTTTAAAAAACTATTAAAGCCTTTAGATAAAACAGAACTATCCATAGGTTCACCATTAACTTTACAAAATACTAAATTATATTTATTTGGAATACCTTGTAATTTTAATAATCTAAAACGTTTATAATTATCTTCTAAGCGTTTTAAAAAGAAATTAGGGATATGAATAGTTCTAATTGATTTTTTTGTCTTAGGGGCTTTAAATTCAACCTCTTTAGTTATCCTATTTTTTACAGTAACTTTATCTATGCAAATAGTTTTCTTTTTAAAATCAATTTTATTCCAAGACAAGCCTAAAATTTCACTAGCTCTTAAACCTAGTATTATAGCAAGATGGATTGGAAGTTCATATCGAGTTGCAACTGACAATTTTAGTAACTCTTGTGTTTCTTCAAAAGTTAAATAACTAGCTTTTTCACTAGTTTCTTGTCTAGGAACTTCTACAAATTCACAAGGATTAAATTCAATTAATCTTTTCTTTTTTGCATCACCTAATGCTTTATTAAGTAATCTGTGATATTTTACTACTCCATTTTTAGTTAAGCTTTTATTCAGTTCTTGATAAAATAATTCGATTTGTAAAGGTGTTATGTTGTTTAAGGTTGTATTAGTTAAATAATTTGAAATTCTATTAGCAATTAACTCTTTATAGTAGGTATAAGTTCGTATTGAAAGATTATTCTTTCTAAGATCATTCCATGTATTTAAATATTCTATAAGTGTTGTTTTGGTAGGCAGAATAAATAAATTTTTATTTAACTTACTTTTTTCTTCAATTAGATAAGAATTAGCATCTTTTAATTTATCAAAACTATTAAGCTGCTTTTGTTTAATTTTTTTATCTATATCTAAGTATTTAGCAATAACACAGTATTTATTATGTTTTTTTCTAACAAATATACTTTTAATGTCCATATTGTCATCTGTCCTTTCGCGTCTATCTAATATAGTGGTATTATAGCACATAGATAAATATAGTATTTAGAAAGCTATCGTGGAAAATCAGCACCTTATTTTTATACAAAAGTAGACACGTATAAAAAACACGTGTATAATATAAATAGTAAGGAGGATTTATTAATGACATCAAAGGAATTAATAAAACTTCTAAAGAGAGAAGGCTGGGTAGAAAAAAGACAAAGTGGTTCGCATAAACTATTTGTCAAAGAAGGCTATCCAAAGCCTGTCCCTATTCCTTTTCATAACAAGGATATACCAGTGGGAACTTTAGAAAAGATTAAAAAAATGTGTGGGCTAAAGTAGCTCACATATCTCCTTACTAAAATATTAAAGGTGGTGTTTAAATGCAAATAGACAATTATAGATTTTTAGCTGTATTTACAAAGTCAGAAGAAAGTTACGAGGTTGAATTCCCTGATATAGAAAATTGCTTTACTTTCGGAGAAAATTTTGATGAAGCAATAAAAAATGCAAAAGATATTTTAGGATTAATACTATTTGATATGGAAGAAGATAAAATAGAAATACCAAAACCAAGTGATCCTTTAGAAATAGAAATAAATAAAAATCAATTTTTAATGCCAGTAGAAGTATATATGCCTTTAGTAAGGAATGACTTAAATAACAAAGTAGATAAAAAAACACTTACAATACCACATTGGCTTAATAAACTTGCAACAGATAAAAATATAAACTTTTCGCAATTGCTACAAATAGCATTAAAAAAAGAGTTGAATATAGATTAAGTAATAAGCTACTGATTTTTACAGTAGCTTATTTTATTTCTATATTAAGTTTAAAATTCACTATTTAGCCCATAATAAGTTATATATTGTGAGGTGAAATAAATGGATATAGAAAGTTTAATATTTTTGGGCGGGATAGGTTTGTTTTGCTTAATAATGTTGGGATTAAGTGAAAAAGCTTCTAGAGAGTCTAAAAAATTTCGTGAAAAACTTAATCAACCTAGGCAAATATTTAGGCAAGTTGCAAAAGAAAATATAATAACTTTAGATGAAGATTTTTCAATATTTGAAATATCACAAAAAGTTAAGTTTAATTTTACACCTAGGCAGTTTGAGCAATTTAGTGCATATATGTTTGAAGCTCTTGGATATAATGTTAAACTTACTCCAGCTATAAATGATGGAGGAAAAGATTTGATTCTTAATGATCATATAGTAGTAGAATGTAAAAAGTTTATTACTCAACAAGTAGGGCGAGAAATATGCCAAAAACTATTAGGTGCTATGGTGCAATGCAAAGCTGATAAAGCAATAGTAATTAATACAGGCGAATATAATTATAATGCTAGGATGATTGAAAAAGAAGTAGAGGGATTAACATTACTTGGATTAAATGATATAACTAAAATCCTTTCAAAAATAGGAATAGAAAAAAGTAATGAGATATTTAAAAAGGTGAAATAAATAAAAGTCTTAAATTTTTTAGTAATTTTAGATATAATAAATAAAAGGGAGTATAGTGTAGATTACTAAATAGTATTTTATATAACAATTTAATGGGGGAAGCTAAGATGTTTTTGAGAACTTTATTCATGTATGCAAAAGAAAATTTTGAAAAAATAAATAAAAAAAAAGATAGGAAAAGCCATAAATTATTTAATGAAAAAGAATTTATGGCTTCAGTAGAAAAGACGAATAATAATATTGAAAATTTAAGAAAAACTATTCGAAGTAAAGAGCTATAGGCATTATTATCTTTGTATCAGATGTGAGGTTTAAAGTGCTTTTTAAAAAAACTTTAATTACATTATCATATGAATTGAATAAATTATCTAAAGTTAAATTAGTCTCAGTTAATGACTCGGTTCCGTAAATATTGGTATACCTTCCAACAAGAGTAATTTTAGAGCCGTAAGAAAATCGGATAGCTTTTACATCTTCACGCAAGTAATTATCTTTCAAAATAATAAAGTTATCATTTAAGATTATAAATTTATTATATGGTAAGGCACTTTTAGTTACATTCAGTAATTTTCTAATTTCTTTATAAGCTTGAGTTTTAGTTTTGACTTGAGCTTTTTTTGTTGTGTCATTTCCTTTAAAATTTTTTAATTCGCTTTGAACTATTACATCAATAGTATCATCGGTAAAGAAATCAATCATATTATCTAAATCATAAATTTTATAATTACCACTTAATTTTACATAATCATTTAAATCAAAATTTTTAGATTTCAAGCTACTCTCTGAATCAACCATCTCAATAAAAGTATTAAATACATTATCATGAGCTATTTTTTCTACTAGTTCTTTTCCAGCTTTAGAATTAGATATTAAATTAGATTCAAGTTCTTGTATACCTGGACTATTAGTTTTCATAATAAACATATTTACATCAACTCCAGTATTATTTTCAGTAGTTGATGTAGTTTTGCTTTCACAAATAGTATCTGTTACCTCTAATTTTGTTTTTGTACTAAGTCCATTATTTTTTTGTGATAAGTAAGAGTTAATTAGATTATTGTCTAAATAAATAAAATGTTTCATATATGAAATCCCCCTCAAATTTTGAAATTAACAAATAAAAAGGCATAGGAAATAAACTAAATTCCTATAACTTTATCTTTCGTAGATTTAGTATAATATTTTTTTCTTATGTAATTTTAGCTTGTTGAATAACTATTTTTTACAGTACCTATGAAATTATAAATTCCATGGGTACTTTCTTGATACTATTTTTAATGATTTTTTTCTATACTCATCAATTAAGTAAACCATTAAACACCATTTTACATGACGTTTATAACGATTAATACCATATAATCTTGGATTTTCTAAGTTATAAAGACCTTTTAAAACAGAAAATAATTGTTCTATTTTAAGTCTAGATTTATATAATTTTTTCCCAATTGGAGATTTTCTGAATAATGCATTTTTATAACGTTGACCGTTAAAAGACTC
>JBOFRC010000019.1:0-3403 GCA_051650825.1 Sarcina sp.
ATCTTATTTCTTGTGAGAATATTTTCTGCATCATACCTTTTTTATATAATTCTAAATCACTTACTTTTCCATCTTGTTCTTCTATTAAACTATCTAATATAGTAAAGAAGTCTGCTATTTTTTCTTGTTCTTGTAATGACGTAATAGGAAACTTAAAATCAATCATATCACGTTGGAAAATATGCGGAATACTACTCCCTGATTTTACATTACGTATTAATTTTTTAAAATATATACTTTGTAATACTTGATAGAAATATTTTGAAGAATATTTAGCTTTATCAAGTCGTATTAACATCATAGTTCCATTAATAGTTGCTTTTTCTTTTAAACTTTCTATTAATGCTGGATTACCTAAAGAACCATCCTTTGAAAAAATTATATCTCCATTTTGTAATGCAATTTCTAGTGATTCTTCATAACGTTCATCTGGAATATGATCACATTCTTCCCAGTTAATAATACCATTATTAATATGTTTTCCTGCTATTAAGTAAGGTCCTTCTTCTGTGTACTCTTCTTGTTTTAAATTTTTCCATCCAATTCTACCTTTTATATAAGTATTTTCATCTAATTTATCTATTTTCCATTCATCATTAAACTCTTTAAATCTTAATTTTGGTACATTCTTATTCATCTTTCTGTACCTCCTATAATCCAAGCTCTTTTAATTGTTTATTGAACTTTTCATATAAATCTTCTATCTTTGATTCTCTTGCTTTTAATCTAGCTTGAACCTCTGCTATATCAACTTGCTCTTCTTCTTCAAATGTATCTACATATCTTGGAATATTTAAGTTATAGTCATTTTCTTTTATCTCTTCCATTGTTGCTACATATGAGTATTTATCAAGTGTTTCTCTATTTTTATAAGTTTCAATTATTTTATCTACATCACAATCTCTTAGTACATTTTGATTTTTACCTTTTTCAAATTCATTTGATGCATCTATAAATAGTACATTATCTGTATTTGTTCTATTCTTTTTAAACACAAGAACTACTGTTGGTATTGATGTTCCAAAGAATATATTTGCTGGAAGTCCTATAATAGCATCTAAGACATTTCTTTGTTCTATAATGTACTTTCTTATAACCCCTTCTGCTGCTCCTCTAAATAGCACTCCATGAGGTAATACAACAGCCATTGTTCCATTATCATCAAGGTGAGATATCATATGTTGTATAAATGCAAAGTCTGCTTTTGATTTAGGTGCAAGTTTTCCATATGCTGAAAATCTATCATCATCTAAAAACTTAGCATCTGCACTCCAATTAGCTGAATATGGAGGATTGGCAACTATTGCTTCAAACTTATCTCCTATATGTTGTGGTGATTCAAGAGTATCATCATTTTTAATACTAAACTTTCTATAACTTACTCCATGAAGTAACATATTCATTCTTGCAAGGTTATAAGTCGTTGATGTCTTTTCTTGACCATAGAAAGCTCTTACATTAGCTTCTCTTGCAACTCTTAGTAAAAGTGAACCTGAACCACAAGTTGGATCATATACATTCTTTAAATCTTCTTTTCCCATTGTAACTATCTTTGCAAGTATTTTTGAAACCTGCTGTGGCGTATAGAACTCTCCTGCTTTCTTACCTGCATTAGCTGCAAATTGTCCTATAAGATACTCATAAGCATCTCCAAGTATATCTATTTCACTATCATCAAACTTAAAATCTATGTTTGATATGTTCCCCATAACTTTTGCTATTAAAACACTTCTTGATTTAACATCCTTCCCAAGCTTAGTTGACTTTAAATCCATATCATCAAATAAGTGGTCAAAATCTTCTTCACTCTCATGTCCAAGTGTTGATTCAGTTATGTTGTTAATAGCCTCTTCTAAAGATTCTATATCAAAGTCTCCTGTTTCAATAGTAGCTAATAGCTTACTAAATAAAAATTTAGGTTCTATGAAATATCCTATATCACTAACAAGTTCCTCTTGTAGTCCTTCTCTATATTCTTCATTTTCCCAAGCCTTTTCATAACTTATGTTATCTTCTGCTAGAAGTTTATTTGCTCTACTTTCAACATTTTCTGATAAGTATCTATAAAATATAAGACCAAGTATATAGTTCTTAAACTCACTTGCCTCCATATTCCCTCTTAAATCATTTGCTATGTTCCATAAACTAGCTTGTAGCTGAGCCTGTTGCTCTCTTTGCATTTCTGATGTACTCATTTATATGTCCTCCGTTATTTTTTGCAGTTATTTTGATAGTATTTTACCATTTGCTAAGTTATGATCAAATTACTCTATCACTTTCCTTTTTATTATATATTCTATTATACTTTTCCCCTAAAAGAGTTTTTAACCTTGCATCATTAGCCTCTGCTAACATTTTTATTTTTTTCTTAGTAAAATTAGCTGCGGAATATTTATTTTCCTCAAAATCAAATATGAAGTTTGATATTTTTTGTTCTTTTTCACACTTATTTGCAATTATATATAGTTTTTCTCTAGCTCTTGTCATAGCAACATACAATAATTTTTTCTCTCTATTCATAAAATCTGCTATATCTTCATTTACTAAACTTTCATCTTTCCCTTCATTTTCTTTTCGTATTTTATATATTTCATTTCTATCTGGATAGCAGTCCTTATTAAAGTCTATGACAAATACAATATCAAATTCCAATCCTTTGATATCATAAGCATTTGTATAAAATATTTGTTTGCTCTTATTGAATTCAAATTTATCAGTATATGTTTTTATGTCCGCAAAACTAAGTAATAATTGACATTCTAAAGCTGTTCTAAATTTAGATTTACCTTCATTTTTTTGCTTTATATCTTCTCTATGAACAATCGCAATTGTCTTTTTAGGATTATTCTGATGAATAGATTTTATTTCCTTTGATATATAGTTAATTACCTGTCTTTCATTGCCAAAATAAACTATTGGTTTATCTCCAGACTTTACGAATTGTTTTTCTATCAACTTATCATTATTATCAAAAAAAACTAAATCATTAGCTAACTTTACAATCTGCTCCGTTGATCTATAATTTTTATTTAATATCTTACGTCTTCCTTTTTCTTTTAAATTTAATCCTATATCTTCATATCTAATAGGAGTTTTCTTATATATTCGCTGTTTTGCATCTCCCGATAAAACTATTGATCCCTTTGTCAATAATGTCAAAGCATATATTTGCATTGGATCTAAATCTTGAACTTCATCAATAAATACATAATCAAATTTTTTATTTTGATTAATAAAAGAGTTATATTTTATTATTGTTAAAGCATAATCTTCTAAATCAAGATATTTATGATATTTTATATTTAATTCATTTTGATATTCTTCATATATCCTAAAAATAGTTCTTCTTTGAATTCTTGTAAGCCTTATACTTTTACTTCGTCCTGTTCTTTCAACATGCAAA
>JBOFRC010000020.1:0-2050 GCA_051650825.1 Sarcina sp.
CATCTGATGATGCAGCTGTTTATAAGCTTACTGATGATTTAGCAACTATACAAACTTTAGATTTCTTTACTCCTATGGTTGATGATCCATATGTATTTGGTCAAGTTGCAGCAGCAAATGCCTTGAGTGACGTATATGCTATGGGTGGGAAGGCAATTGTAGCACTTAATATAGTTGGATTCCCAAGTTGTCTTGATATGAATATTCTTGGAGATATTCTAAAAGGCGGTGCAGATAAAGTTATAGAAGCTGGAGCTGTAATAGTTGGAGGTCATACAGTTGATGATAAAGAGCCTAAATATGGGCTGTCAGTAACTGGAACAGTACATCCAAATAAAATTCTTAAAAATTATGGTTCTAATACAGGAGATATAATTATTTTAACAAAACCTATAGGTACAGGAATAATAAGTACTGCATTAAAAGGTGGCGCAGCAAGTGAAAGTGCATATAATAAAGCTATAGAAGTTATGACATATTTAAATAAATATCCAGCTGAAATTATAACTGATTATGAAATATCAGCATGTACTGATATTACTGGGTTTGGGCTTATTGGCCATATATACGAAATGGCTAAACCTTCAAATAAAACATTTAGATTATTCAAGGATAGTATTCCGTATATTGAGGAAGCTAAAGAACTTGCTAAGCAAGGATTTGTTCCGGGGGGATCTTATAGAAATAGAGACTATGCTAAAGGTGAATATGAATTTATAGATGTAGAACCTTGGCTTAGAGATATTTTATTTGATCCACAGACTTCAGGCGGATTAGTTTTTACTTGTAAGAAAGAAGATTATATGGATATTATGCAAAAACTTGAGAAGTTACCTATTAAAAGTGAAGTTATAGGTAAGGTTGAGGACTTTAAAGGAACTTCTATTATTGTTGAATAAATAGGAGTGATTATATGAAAAAAGATTTATTAAGAGGGCTACCAAAGGTAGACCCTCTTTTAGAAACTCAAAAAATTAAAGATCTTATTAAGGAATTTACACGAGAACAAGTTAAATTTGCTTTAAGAGAATCTATAGACTTTTATAGAATTAATATTTTAAATGATAAGATAACTACTAAAATTAATGATAATGATGTGATAGTTAAAGCTTTAGAGATACTTAGTATTAAATTTTCTAGTAGTCTAAAAAGAGTAATAAATGGCACAGGAATAGTGATACATACGAATTTAGGTAGATCAGTATTATCAGAAAATGCAGTAAATGCTATAGAGCGTGTTGCTAAGCATTACTCAAATTTAGAATATAATTTAAAAGAAGGAAGAAGAGGAAGTAGATATTCCCATATAGAGTGGGTATTAAAAGAGCTTATAGGGAGTGAAGGAGCAGTTGTTGTAAATAATAATGCAGCAGCAGTAATGCTTGTTTTAAATGAGATTACAAAATCTAGAGAAGCTATCATTTCAAGGGGAGAACTTGTTGAAATAGGTGGTTCTTTTAGAATACCTGATGTCATGGAATATTCAGGAGCTATTCTTAAAGAAGTTGGTGCGACTAATAGAACGCACATTGAAGATTATGAGAAAGCTATAAATGAGAATACAGGAGTTCTTTTAAAGGTTCATAGTTCAAATTTTAAAATAATTGGTTTTACAAAAGAGGTAAGTTCTAAAGAGCTGGCGATGCTTGGAAATAAATATAATGTGCCTACGTATGAAGATTTAGGTAGTGGAACTCTTATAAATTTTGAAGGGATTTTCAAAGAGGAAAAAACAGTGAAAGATTCTATACAAGCAGGCATTGATATTGTTAGTTTTTCGGGAGATAAAATGCTTGGGGGACCGCAGGCTGGAATAATAGTAGGGAAAAAAGAGTATATAGATAAAATTAAGAAAAATCCTTTAATAAGGGCTTTAAGAGTTGATAAATTTACACTTGCAGGATTAGAAGCAACGCTAATGGAATATTTAAAAACTGACAGAGTTATAGAAAATATTCCAACGCTTAGAATGATAAGTGAAACAAAGGATAATATTAAAGATAGAGCTAAATGTTTAGCTAATAAGCTAGAAAAAACAAAGTTTAATATT
>JBOFRC010000021.1:0-13271 GCA_051650825.1 Sarcina sp.
ATGGATGAAGAAATAATTTTTGAATTTGTAGATATAGATGACTCAGAACTAGGAGAAATAATAGAAATGGATTTAGGGGAATTAAAAGAAAAGATATCTGTAAATGATATTAAAAATGAATTAGAAGAAAAAATGCCTAATGTGGTAGAAGGAGAATTAGAAGGATACAGACAACTGGAAAATTTTATAGATATGAGATTAGAGGAGTTAGAGTTTGATGAAATACAAGATACAAAAAGATTATTAAGAGAGGAAGATTGTATAGTACCATTTAATAGATATTTTACAGTGTTTGATAGTGAGTATAAAGAAAGAATGGGAGATAAAACTGCTGGATTTAAAAGATATTTGGATGGAAACAGGAGATCTACTAAAAGAATAAGAATTAAAATTAAGGGAGGAAGAAAATATAAATATATAAATAATAAAGATTCAAAATTTAGAGAAGGACAGATAACATCTAATTATTATTTCTATGTTTTTTTATTTTGGATAAAGGAAAATGTATCAACTAATATAGGAAAAAGATATTTTAGATATATATATAATGGTTATGAAGATAGAGGTAATGAAGGAAAAAAATCTGTTAAATACATATTTAACAATATAAAGAATGAATATGAAGAATCATTGGAGTCTAATAGAGAAGGTGAGATTTTCTATTACCCAAATACAAAGGTACTTATAGAAGATGATTATAAACCTACTAGAGTTATATACCTAGAAGAGCACATAGAAATTATAGAGAAAATTATAGAATATTTTGATAGGAATGACATCGAGGCTTTGTCTAAATATATAGATAAAGAAATTAAAAAATTTGAAAATCAACAGATAATTAAAAATTATGATTTTTTATTAAAATTAAAAGTGAAATGGAGATTAAATACATTTAAGAGTGAATATGAGATTCTAATAGAGCAAAATAAAACAGATAATGAAATTGCTGAAGTATTTAAAATAGATAAAATGACATTGAAAAAATTTAAAGAAATACTAACAACCAATAAACAACCGTAGCAAGATATATAAACTAGAAAAAGAGTGAAATTAAAAAATATTTTTTTTTAACTCTTTTTTTGTTATCAAAAGAAAATGAAATTTTAAAAAAAGAGGTGATAAGTTATTATAATGATGTTTGAAATAGATATTAATTAATAATTAAGTAAATAGTTAAAAAAGAAAAGAGGAAAAAATGGAAATTAATAATTTTAAAAAGAGAAAGAAATTATTTAAAAAGATACTTTGTATGATTGAAGAATATTATAGTGATATAACTCAAAGAGGTATAAAGAATTTAGAACCATTGGAAAAATTAGCACATGAAAGTGATTTAGAAGTATATGATATACAGGATGAAATTATCGAAGATTTAAAAAATGAATATAAAGTGTTTAATTATATAGAAGAAATATTAGATGAATGTAACATGATACCACATTTATTAGGAAATACTCAGCAATTAGAAAGTATAGATAAGTGGAAAAAAGAATTAGAAAACATTCAAGAAATGTTATTAGATATAAATAGTAATTATTTTTATACTTTAGATAATTTAATGGATAGATATAATTTACGAAAAAGGCAAGAACAGTCTTTAACAGATGAAGAAGTTTTGAGATTAATAGAGATAGCTAAAATATATGGAATAAAAGGTAGAACTACATATACAGTATTTTTAGATGAGCAAGTTTATGAGATACCAAGAAAGTTAGTAGAATATGAGGATCACCTACAACAGGTAAATGATTATAAAGTATTTGAAGATTAATAGAAATCTTTTAAAAATAAAGTAATTTAATTATAAATAGTTCAAGAGAGAGTTATAGTTAAACAGAATGTATAAAAAAATAGGATAAAAAACAAATGATTTTTTCAGTGAATTTTGATAGAAAAAGTACAAAATTATTAGAAAAATCTAATCAATAGTAATTTATACGATGACTGAATTTAAGGAGAAGAACAACATTATTTAAATGTTGAATATATATATAGTAATTCTATACATATAAAATAGACATCACTATGTTTATATAGGAGGAATTATGGAACATATAGAAACATATACAACTAGTAGAGTAAAGAATAATATCTCTTTAAGGATGATTAATTTTTTATTAGGACAAGTAGATAAATATCCTAAAGATGAACTAGATTACTTGCAAATATTCACAATACAAATCCTATCTAATTCAGTTGTGATAGAACATTCTCAAGAAGTACCACCTAGGAAAACATATTATTATATGACAGAGGAAATAATACCTGAAGAAACTATAAAGTTATATTTAATTTATGAAAATAATTATAGAGTTTTAATGTATTCTAATGAATATTAGAAATAGATAAGAAAGGAAATGGTATATATGAAATTAGCAGAAGCTCTAATAAATAGAAAGAATTTAGAGATAGATCTAAACAAACTTAATAGAGGATTTATTGCAGAAGTAGTTACAGATAAAAGTTATGAAGACATTGGCAACTTAAATAAAGCATTTGAGAAATATATTAAGTTATATGAAGAGCATGAGGAAATAATAAATACAATAAATAAAGTTAATGCTGATAGTTATGATGGAGTTACTAACATAGAACTGTTAACTAAAAGAAAAATATTAATAAATAAATTTAATAGTATGAGTGAAATATATAAAGCAACGAGAGTTCCATTAAGACAAGCTAGCTATATGGATACTGTTATTGAGAAAAAATTAAATATCGATAAATCGATTATCAAGAAAGAGTTAGATAAAACTTCAAAAGAATTAAGGGAGTTAGAGGTCAAAATACAATCAAGAAATTGGACTATTGAACTATAATAATAAATTATAGTGTAGAGTTTTATTAGGTGAATATCACATCCAGTAGATGTAAAATACTGAACGACCATGAAAATATGGAATTACAAGTTACAAATTAAAATTTAAAAATATAAGAAGTATTAATATACTACATTAAAATAAGAAGTATTAATATACTACATTACAAGCGGACAGATTAAAAATTAAAATTACCAGATATTAATAATATAACTTGACGGTGGCTTGAGGAAATATTACATAATTTATATTATAGAATTAATAGTTAGTATAGGAGATGATACTATGAGTACTTATGTATGTTCAGATATTCATGGAGATTATAAAGGTCTATTGAGTATTTTAAAAGATATTAACTTTGGAAAGAATGATAGATTAATTATAAATGGAGATTTGATTGATAGAGAACATGAATCAGCACAACTTATGGAATTTGTGCTAGATAATGAGAATGTAGAATTACTATTAGGAAATCATGAATTATTATTTATAAAAGGATTTGAAATATTTCCAGAGTTATATAAAGGAAAAGCTTATAGTAGTAGAGCAAAAAAGTTTGAAGAGACCTATCTACATTATGTGAATGGTGGCAAAACTACAATGGATAGTTTAAGAAGATACTATAAATATAATATACATGATAGAGATTTAGCATATGAGTTTTACACATATATAAAGAATATAAAATTATATAAAGTTATAAATGGAATAACAATATCACATACAGGTAAATATGATATTGATAATATAGAAGATTCAGTTTGGGATAGAAGAGAATGGATATTTGCTATGACTGAAGCTAGAGATATAGTAGGTAAGAATATAATAGGTCACACGTCTGTTGGAGTTAGATATTTAATTATTGAAGAAGGGAACAAGGAGGAATTTGGTTTTATAATAGAGAATATAAATGGAGATTTTATTTTAAATTTAGATGGCAGTGATAGAAGATTCATACCTATATATGATGTAGATAATCATATAATCTATTTTAAAAAGAATTATATTCATAATATTTTTTTTGTAGTAAATTTAAAAACTAAGAATGTTGAAATAATGAGGTGCATATAGGATATGAAGTTAATTGAATTATTAGAAACCTTAGCTGATATATCTGCAAAAAATGAAGTGAAAGTTAGAACAGACTTAGGTTATGACTACACATATTTTTACAATACTTTATTGTTATATTTACTAAAATCTATTCCAAGAGATGCAGATATAACTAATGTAATAACTAGAGAGTATTATAATTTATATGAGCTAAGGGAAGAAGAGTTGGAAGTTGAAATACCTAAGTTATATTATGGATATTATCTACATGGTGGTTGTGGAGAATATATTATAAGAGGGTTTAAGACTTATGAAGAAGCAGAAAATTTCTTTGAAGATTATGATGAAGAATATATAACAATGATTATTCATGAACGTAAGTTACTAAAGGTTTCATATGGAGGATAATATGAAAATAATAGATATATTAAATCTAATAAGTAAGACTAGTGTTGATTTTGAATATGGAAAATATTACAAGGAAAGATATACTAGAGAAGAAAAATATACAAGGCTGTTAAATTACTTTTTTGAATCATTAGAAAGATTAAGAATAAATTATTTAGCTGGAAATATGTGTGGTAGAGAAGAAGAAATAAAAGTAATGACCGAAGAGGAGTTACAAGAAGAGTTACAAGGTGAATATATAGTTTATGACATAGTAGGACATATTGGTGAATACTCTATTGAGGGATACAGTAATAGGGAAGAAGCATATATGTATTATAATAGGTCAGAAAGTAATACGTTTACTACAGAAATAATGATAATACATAATGGGAAAGTTTTAGAATATGGTGGGTACCAAGTTAGGTATAGAGGAAAATAATTGTACAATGACATACATTGTCTTTTTAAATAAAGGAAAATATTAATATTAGTAGAATTAATAATATAAGACTTTATAAAGGAGTAGATGTTATGGAGTGGAATATAGGTAATATTGAAAATATTATTGTTAAGATAAATAGTATGTTAGTACAAGGTATGACAATGTCGGATATTGAAAGAAATGAGTTTAATGTTAATGCCAGAGTTATTCATAAAAGGTTAGATAGATTAGGATATAAGAGAATAGAGAATCAATATATCCTATCTAAAAATATTAATAAAAAAGATGATAGACATAGTGTCGGACAATATGTCGTACATCAAGAAGAACATAATATAGAGGTACTTCAATCGAATGAAATAGAAATGTTATTTAATAAAAATAATAATATAGAAAAATTAAAAGGATTGATTACTAGATATGATGAGATAGTAAATTTTCTTGATAAGATATCTCCAGTTACGGTAAGTGAAAATATAATTATAGAGCTTCCAGTAGAAGAAGGAAAGAAAGACTTTAAAGCTACAGTAAGAATAAATAAATTAGCATGGGAACAATTCAATGAATTTTGTAATGAGCGTAAACAATATTCAAAAAAAGATTTGATAAGCCAAGCATTAATAGAATTTATAAGGAACCATTCCTAGCCTAAGAAATAGAAAAATTTATCAATTGGTGTTGTAATATGATAGAATACATTTTACAATAGGAAATAAGAGAATAAAAAAAGAAGTTCTCAAACGCCAATCCGATAACTTCTTTCTAGCAATAAGGTTCTATATAGATAAAACTATACAGTAAACTCAATATTTCTTTTTTAATTTCTATAATCATATTATAATATTTAGAAGCTAAAATCAAGAGGTACATAAAGAAGTTTACATATAGAATCTTAAGTTCTCTAATAATAGAGAGAGATAGGTTTTTAATTATGGGGAGTTTAGCTGTAAAAAAATATTTGAAACATATATATGATGAAACAACAGACGGATATATACAAGTTATTCAATTAGGTAAAGACGGTAATGTTAAAGAAAAATCTAATTATAAGAATACTACACTAAATGAAATAATAAAAAAGTACATAGGACTAGAAGATGTTTATATAACGCCTAATACGAGTTTTAATGGTGTGAGGAGTGTTAATACTATAAGACAGTTAAGGTCTTTATATATAGATATAGACATTGATTTGGAGGCGTATAGTAAGAATGATGTAATAGCATTAACCTATCTATTATCAGATGAAGGGAAATTACCTAAACCTTCTTTAATTTTAGATAGTGGAAATGGACTACATTATTATTGGAGAATTAAGAATGCTCCTAGCCAAGCATTAGGTGCATGGCAGACATTAGAAGACTATTTATATTTTCAATTAAAACATTTTGGAGCAGATAGTAGAGCAACAGATGCAGCAAGAGTTTTAAGATTAGTAGAAACTATAAATAGTAAGAATGGAAAAGTATGTTCAACTATATTAGTTAACAACTATACATATTCAATGTATGATTTATTAGATGAGTATATTAATAAACCCTATCTAAAAGAAAAAAAGAAATTTAAAAAAACTACAAAAGTAATAACAAACAAGTTTTTTAATTCTTATAGTTTACATTTAGCGAGATTGGACGATATAGTCAAGCTGTGTGAAATAAGAGAATTCAGAGTTAATGGATATAGAAATTTTATATTACATTGTTATGCTTATTGGACAGGAGTTTGTTTAAGAGATTTAAATCAATTGAATGAAAATGTAAGAGAGTTTAATAATAGATTTAGTGATCCACTTCCTAGCTCACAAGTTGAAGCGATACTTAGATGTATACCTAAAGCAATAAATAAATTTATTGAGTATGAACAAGGAATAATTTTAAATAAAGATAAAAGAATTTCTAAAGGTATGAGAGATAAAGGTGGATATTGGTATAAGAATAGTACATTAATAGAGAGATTAGATATAACTATTGATGAACAAAAGTCTATGAAAACCATTATAGGTACATCAATTAAATATGAAAGAAAAAATATTATAAGACGAGAAACAAGAAGAAATAAAAATGGATTGACAAAAAGAGAACAACAAAAACAAGATACGATAAACTCAGTGAAAAGTTTAAAAGAGCAAGGATTAAATAATACACAAATAGCTAAAGCGTTAAATATATCAAGAGTATATGTTTCAAGAATAATTAATTCTTAGTGTAAACTGAAATGGGTCTTTATAAATTATGTGGTTGCTTTGGAAAGTTTTTGTTTTGTAATTTTTATGTTTTCTTGTTATAATTCTAGCATTATAACGAACGGGGGTTATTATATGGAGCTAATAGCTTATAGAGAAAGACATTTAAGGACGATAAGTCTTTTTGCAGGAGCAGGAGGATTAGATTTAGGATTTTTAAATGCTGGATTTGATATAGTTTGGGCGAATGATATTGATAAATATGCGGTACAGTCGTATGAAGCAAATATAGGAAATCATATTCATTTAGGAGATATAAATGAATTAATAGATACTATTCCAAATCATGAATGTTTGATAGGAGGATTTCCGTGTCAACCATTTAGTATGATGGGATCTCAATTGGGATTTGAAGATGAAAGAGGTACTTTATTTTTCACAATACGTCGAATAATAGAGAGGCATAGACCTAGAATAGTTGTGCTTGAAAATGTTAGAAATTTGGAGTCACATGATGGTGGAAGAACTTTTGCAAGAATGCGAGATATCTTACGTCATGAAATATTGGATGAAAATGGTAATGGATATGCAGTATTTCATAAAGTATTGAATACTGCAGAATTAGGATTACCACAAACTAGACGACGAGTTTTTGTAGTTGCTGTTGATATAGGACAGATAGATATTGAAAACTTTAACTTTCAATTTCCAGTAGCTGAAGAATTAAATATTAAATTACAAGATATATTAGATCAAGAAGTTGATAAAAAATATTTTTTATCAGAGAGAATATTACCAACAATTTTATCTCATGGAACAGGCGGATATTATTCTAAAGCTGAAATAGATTTAGAAATAGCGAGACCACTATGTGCAACGATGGCAAAAATGCATAGAGCATCACAAGATAATTATGTTACTGATAATAAAAATAGAGCGAGATTTGAAGATAATGAAGCAAAAAGAATATCTAATGTAAGAAGGTTAACTCCTAATGAATGTAGAAAATTACAAGGATTCCCGAATACGTGGAGACAAGTTGTTTCAGATTCACAAGCGTATAAACAATTTGGAAATGCAGTAACAGTTAATGTGGCATATAAATTAGCGTATGAAATAGTTAGTGCTTTAAATATAGAATTAGAAATTGAGGAATAAGAATGAGCATAGAGAAAAAAAGTTATAGTATTTATGAAGATATTAAATTAATAAATACAGCTCAACAGAAAAAAAGATTAGTTACTATATTAGAAAATTTTAAAAATGCTATTTGTGAATTATATTTAATAGATAGAAATTTAATCAAAAAGACGTTTACTAATAAAAGGTTAATATTAGAATTTTTTATTAATGATGTTGGAGTTTTATCGAGTGAAGAAGATGATAGTATTTTGAAAAAACTTTTAGGCAAAAAGTACATAAATATAATAAGTGTTTTTGATGAATATCTAGATAGATATAATAATGAATACAATCCTAGTTTAATTAAATACATAGATAAAAAAAGAAAAGAAATGGTTGAGCAATATTTAGAAGATTTTCAAAGCCCTACGATAATAGATTTATTTTGTGGTGCCGGAGGAATGAGCTTAGGATTTTATCAAAATAAATTCAAGACTTTATTAGCCAATGATATTGAAGAAGTATGTGTAGAAACATATTCTTTTAATCATTTAGAAGTACCGAGGGAGAGAGTGATTGCAGGAGATATAAAACAGGTTGTTGAAAATATTGAAACATATATTAACGATGATGTTGATGTTATACTTGGAGGTCCTCCATGTCAAGGTTTTTCTAATGCAAATAGACAAAGAGTTATTGATGATCCAAGAAATGTTTTATATAAATATTATGTAAAAGCTGTTGGAAAAATTAAACCTAAATTTTTTGTAATGGAAAATGTAAGAGGTATGTTAGATGTAGCAAATCAAGTAGTTGAAGATTTCCATTCATTAGAAGATGTAGAATATGATGTTGCATATAAAGTTTTTAATGCCAAAGATTTTTCAGTTCCTCAAAATAGAGAGAGATTAATTTATATTGGAATAAGGAATGATATTTGTACTGCTAGAAATATTAATGCTGAAATGTTGATTAATGAAATTAATTTCGAATTAAAAGAATTAGAGCAATATGTTTTAATTGATGCAATTGAAAATCTTAAAGATATTGAAGCATTAAAAATAAAGAATGCAACAGAATTAGATACAGAAGAGTCTGGAAAGAAAATAATGTATAATGAATTTTTAAACAATGATTATATTAATTTGATAAACAATAATCAGAGAAGTCCGTTAATATTTAATCATAAAGCAAGATACAATAATGAGAGAGATATAGAGATTTTTTCAAGGTTACATGAAGGAAATGATTCTTCTGATGAAAAGATTGCAGATATAATGCCGTACACAAGTAGGGCACATATGTTTAAAGATAAATATTTTAAGTTAGATAGAAATAAAGTTTGTAAGACAATTACCGCGCATATGAAATTTGATTGTAATATGTATATACACCCATATAAAGGGAGAGGATTAACACCTCGAGAAGCTGCAAGAGTACAATCATATCCTGATGACTATATGTTTTTAGGACCATATACAAAAACATATATGCAAATAGGAAATAGCGTACCGCCATTAATGACAAGGATAATAGCAAAAATAATAAAAAAATATTTAGAGACTATATAAATATAGTCTCTTTTTTTTTTTATGTCGAATCTTCCCGATAAAAAAATTGACAGGAAATAAGGTAATTATATTGACAGGTAATAATGTATAATATATAATCATGTTAACAAATATAAAAGGAGTTGTTAATATGAATAATATTAAAAATTATATTAAAAATGCAGGTTATAAGGGCGATTTTTCAGAATTTGATGTGATATTAGTTAAACCGCTAGCAAAAGTGAATGTAATAAAAGCTAATAGACCAAAAGATGACACAGCAAATCAGACACATATACATTTTACAGGTGAAGAGATGTATGAATTTTTTGACCAGGAAGAAATTGATAGAGCAACAATGGGGACTAAAGATGAGAAAATTGAAGTTAGATTTTTAGGAAAGAATATATATGAATTAGAACAACGAAGATTAAGAATAAAAGGGATTGCAGTTGAACAAGGGAAGCTTTTAAAAGATGATGAGGAAATTCAACAGGACATCATTGGTGAGACAGTAAAAAAAATATCTGTTAGGAAAACAGGTAGTAAACAAGTTCAAATAAGTAAAGTTGCAATGGATGATATACATTTTAAAATTTATAGACAAACGCTATTTATAGATGATTTAATGGTTATTCTTAGATATAAAAATTCTAAAAATAAAAAATATTTATTTTTAGGAATTCCTAAAGAAGATTTTGATTATGAAGGGAATAAAGGGAAATATATAAATTTAAATAGTGGTGATGATAAGAAACAAAAAGAACAAAGTGATAAGGAAAAAACTAATGTGAAAAGAGAAAGAGAGCTGAAAGAAGTTACATCTGAAAGTATAGCAACAACAATATTTAGAGAAGATGTTGATGAAGAATTTGATCCAGATGAATTAAAAGAAAACTTAGAAATGAAAAAAGCTAAGTTAAAAGAAAGAACTGAGTTGCATCAAGCATGTGTAAAGAATTTAGCAATATTTTTAGAACGTAATGGATTTAAACTATATGAATCTGTAATTGATTGTTTAGCTATAAAAAACTCAAGTGTGATGATTTTTGAGGTTAAAACTATTATTAAAGACAATGAAAAAGATATGAGAAAGCAAGTTAGAAAAGCATTATCACAACTATTATTTTATAAGCATTTTAGAATTCCTACAGAGGAAGAAGAGATAGATGTAAAATTAGTTGCTGTATTTGATAATGAGATAAAAAAGAAATATGTTAAATTTTTAAAAGAGTATAATATAGATTCATGGATAGTTGATATTTCTGGAAATATCAAAGGATATTAAATAAGAAATTTAATATTGAAAAAATAATTGTAGTTATGTAGTTATATAACTACAATTATTTTTTGTGATGAAATTTAAAAAAAGTATATGATTATTGATATATTACAAAATCAAGAAGATTGGTCAAATTATTACTGATAAGGTGTTTTACAAAAGATCACTTATAGGTAACTATATTTAAAGGGGCTGGATAATTATGAAAAAATTTATTAATAACTCAGTCTTTTAAGGAAGAAGATAATTGAGAACATTGAATATAAAATAATATGAAAGAGATTAAGGTGAAAGAATGAATTATTATATTGCAGATTGTCATTTTGGACATGATAAAATCATAGAACATTGCGGGAGACCTTTTCTTAATGTTATAGAAATGAATGAATATATGATAGAGAATTGGAATAGTGAGGTTAAGAAAAATGATGATGTATATATTATTGGAGATATTGCATTTGGAAAAAATACATTAAAGAAATATATAACTAGATTAAATGGAAAGAAGCATTTAATTTTAGGTAATCATGATAATGTTATTTTAAAAAAAGTAGATAGAAATATTTTAGAGAAATGTTTTGTTGAGATAACTCAATACAAAGAGATAAAAGATAATGGAAGAGATGTTATATTATTTCATTATCCTATAATGGAATGGAATAAAAAGAGATATGGGGCTTATCATATACATGGCCATATACATAATAGAGTAGATAAGGTTCAAGAGTATTCTAAAGAAATTAAGAATATGTTTAATGTTGGAGTTGATATTATTGGATATAATCCAGTAACTTTAAATCAACTTATTTGTAAAAAGAATTTTGAAGATGTTGGAAGAATGTATGGAATAGAATTAAATAAATTAAACTTATTAGAGCTGATAGCCTTAATAGCTAAAGTAAGTTCAAAAGCTTTTTTTAAGCAAAGGATAATATCCAATGAATCTGATGTAAATCTATGTATTAAAAATTACATAAGAGAATTTATTGATTCAATACCAAAAGATTTTGATATTGAAAGCATAGTATCTAATCTTAATAATGATTCTAGTGAAGTAGATATAGATGAATTAAATATAAATATTCCAGATGGCTACAGTGTATATTATATTAATAGTGAAAGTAGAGAATACATTTTAAGAAATGGATTAACTAAAGAAGCCAGCTATTATTGTTATGAGAAACAAAAAGATAAGAAGTACATTACAGAAGTAATTTTAATTCATAATAATAAGGTATTAGAGCATTATGTAAATTAGTAGAATCTTAACTAAGAATAAAACATATATCATAACTTAATAGTTTTGACACTGATAATTTTATTATGATATAATGCTACTTAAATAAGTGTCAATACTTAGTGTCAAAATTAAAAGGTGATTTATATATGAAAATAGAAAATTTAAAAGCAAATAAAGTTTATGGATATTGTAGAGTATCTACAAAAGGACAATTAGATAATAATTCATTGGAGCAGCAACAAGCAGAAATTAAAGATAGATATAATAATGCTAAATGTTATGATGAAACATATACAGGAAAAACTATGGATAGACCAGTGTTTAATAAGCTATTAGAGAAATTAAATACAGGAGATACTTTAGTAGTGAGTAAACTAGATAGACTTTGTAGAAGTACTAGAGAAGGTTTAGAAATAATAGAAAAGTTAAAGATAAAGGGAATAAGGATTCATATATTAAATATGGGACTTATAGAAGATACGCCAATGGGAAATTTAATCGTAACTAATCTTTTAGCATTTGCAGAATTTGAAAGAGCAATGATAGTAGAAAGAACACAAGCAGGAAAAGCTATAGCTAAAACTAAAGAAGATTTTAGAGAAGGTAGACCAAAGAAGTTTACTAAAAAGCAAATACATCATGCATTAAATATCCTATCTATAAATGGTGGAGATAAGAGTTACAGAGAAGTTGAAGAGATAACAGGAATTTCAAAAAGCACATTAATTCGTGCAATAAGAGAAAAGAGAATAAATAAAATTTAGAGCAGTAAAGATTACTGCTCTTTCCTATCTATAAAAGCATTTAAATACATTCTTACATAAGAATCTAAATCAGATTTTAAAGTAGGATTATTTTTCAATAAAGCTTTTTCTTCTTCGGATATCCGTATACAATAAATATCACGTTTAGCTGTAGATTCTTTTTTTCTTCCCATAAGATCACTTCCATTTCCGTATACGTTTATTATTATTGTATACAAAATGGTAAAAAATGTAAATAAATTAAATGATATAATTTTCTTTAAAAGATGCTAATGGAGGAAATTATATATGGATGAAGAAATAATTTTTGAATTTGTAGATATAGATGACTCAGAACTAGGAGAAATAATAGAAATGGATTTAGGGGAATTAAAAGAAAAGATATCTGTAAATGATATTAAAAATGAATTAGAAGAAAAAATGCCTA
>JBOFRC010000022.1:0-1328 GCA_051650825.1 Sarcina sp.
GTGACATTCAGAAGCACATCCTTTCCCTTCTGCACAAACACAGGAGTCACAGCACTGGACCCTGTAAAAACAGCAGAATACTAATACTAATAATACAATAAACATCACACACAATATTAGTCAGTACTGAATGTTACTCAATTTCTGTACTTTCTTGCATAATGGATCATCATTTATTGCATGCTTCATATCTGACCCTGTGACCGTCATAGTGCTAAATGAATAAGTGAAGTACCCACAGCTTATCATAATTTATTAAAGGTTGGAAAATGTACTTTTTGTTATTGCTCCTGCTGGCCTGCTGTTCAGGATGTTGTGTGTTTTTGAGGTCTGTTGTTGCTTATGTTTTATTGTTTGATTTTTGTTACTGTTTTATTGTTTTTTCTATCTCTGTTTGTATGGTGTTAATTTTAATAATTTTACTCTTGTGAAGCACTCAAATTCTTCTCAAAGGATGTGTCTATGAGGCGAAAATGTAAGTCGGGTTGGACAAAAACGTCTGCAAAATTAATGGAATGTTTCAAAAAAGCTCAGAAGACTTCTCATATAATAATAACTTTAATTCAGTTTGAATCTTTATATCTTATAAAGATGTCTGTCAGTATTGTCTTCATTGATTGTTTTGCTCACATAGGTCACTGGATGTTTATGCAGAGTCTTTGGCTTCTAATGTTCAGCACTGAAAACAAGGCTTTTGTTTGTAACAATTCTTTCTGAGAAGCAGGCTATTTTTTTATTCCTGTTGGCAGTAAGAAGTGAGAAGTTTTACTGCACATCAACTAACTTGACAAAACCCCATCAGACCCACAGTGATGCCACCTTTATGGCCTTAATGCACTTTTGGACTTCAACTGTTTTAAGTCTTGAACTTTTTAAACAGTTTTTTTTTTTTAAATCTTCAAACAGAAGCAGAGCATATTTACTGTAATGAAATCTCTTCACTCTGTGTTTTCTCCCTCCCAAAGTCTGTCTTCTTAGATATGTGATCACTTGGTTAATTTTTTGAATGGTTAAACATACAAAGGAAGGCTCATAAAAGCAGATTCTATGAGACAGCATATGTGTTTTTCTAATCATAAGATAGAATCTGCAGTAACTTAATGATGCTCAGTTTATTAATCAAGATAAAGAAGCCTGCTCGTGCATCATTGCTGTATCTGTTAATGACAGGAAATTTTTGGATATATTCCTTTGAAAAAAAGTGAAAAGTTAACTAAATATGAAAATAACGTTGATATTATTTTTAAAGAAAAAAAGGGAACGTTTTCTAATTTCGGTTGGACTTACCCAACACACTAAAAACTGCTGGGTTAAGAAGTGTCCCAGTA
>JBOFRC010000023.1:0-12355 GCA_051650825.1 Sarcina sp.
CTTTTGTTAATAGCTATTAACATCATATACTAAAAGTTAAAGAGATTATTTTATTTATATTACTATTTTTAACTATGTATAATATATATATTCTTTAAATAGAAAAAAGATATCTCTTTTGAGATATCTATCTTCCTAAAAATATTGTTAAATAGAAAAATACTATAGTGCCTGAAAATAATATACTATCAAACCTATCAAGTATTCCTCCATGTCCTGGTATAAGCTTACTATAATCCTTAATTCCTGCGTATCTTTTAATTGATGATGCTACTAAATCTCCAAACTGACAAAATACACCACAAATTAATCCTATAATTACATAGTTATATATTGCAATTCCTGCTACATGGCTTGAAATAAAGTATCCAAAAACACCACATGCTACAGCTGCACCTATAACTCCACCAATAGAACCTTCTATTGTTTTTTTAGGACTTACTTTTGGACATAACTTATGCTTTCCAAGAAATCTTCCAGCATAATATGCAGCAGTATCACAAAACCACGATGCTAAAAATATTAACCAAACTAAAAATTCTCCACCATTCATTCTATTTACTAAATAAATAAAACTAAATAATACACCTACATAAATAAAACCTAACATACTAACTGCCGAATCTATAAATGTATACTTTATATTAATAACAGGAATACATAAAAGCACTACTGTTCCTATTATTATGATTGCAGATAATATACTAAAATTATTATTAGTTAAATAATAAACTGCAAGAAATATATAACCCATAAACATTACTGGTAATGTTTTAGCCACCTTAGCTGTTTTGTAAAACTCATACATTCCTATAACTGATAGTACTATAACCAGTCCTTTTAGCCATATACCACCTAAAAATATTAATATCACGAAAGGAGCCATAATAGCTGCTCCTAAGTATCTATTATCAGAATTCATAAATTCACCTCTTATTTGTTAACTCCACCAAATCTTCTATCTCTATTTTGGAAATCATAAATAGCTTCTCTTAAATCTTCTGGTTTAAAGTCTGGCCAATTTATATTTGAATACCAAAATTCTGAATAAGCACATTGCCATAAAAGGTAATTACTAATCCTTTGCTCACCACTTGGTCTTATTATAATATCCGGATCAGGCATTCCAGAAGTATCTAAATAATTTTCAAATATATCTTCTGTAAGTTCATTAGAATTTATGCCACTTTCTATACACTTTTGAACTGCCCTAATTATTTCATCTCTTCCACCATAGTTAAATGCAACATTTAAAACAACTCCTGTATTATCTTTTGTAAGATCTTTAGCCATAGCTATTTCATCTTGACAAAACTGAGGTATTTTATTCAAATCACCAATAGTAGTTACCTTAACATTATTGCTATGTAACTCAGCAATTTCTTTTCTTAAAAATTCAACTAATAATTTCATAATTGCATTAACTTCATCTTTTGGTCTTTTCCAGTTTTCTGTTGAAAATGCGTATAAAGTTAAATATTTAACACCAAGATCATCACATTCTCTAAGAACTTTTCTAATTGTTTCAGCACCAGCTTTATGTCCCATAGTTCTTGGTAAACCTCTTTTT
This sequence comes from Sarcina sp., assembly GCA_051650825.1. Classification (GTDB taxonomy): domain Bacteria; phylum Bacillota; class Clostridia; order Clostridiales; family Clostridiaceae; genus Sarcina. The sequence continues at coordinate 1,571 of JBOFRC010000023.1, forward strand.
TTAGCCCATCGTCCATTTCCATCCATTATAATAGCTATATGCTTTGGAATATTATCCATATCTAAGCTAATATCTTCAAGTTTCCCATTTTTTCTACCTTTAAATATATTTATCATAAAGATATCCTCCTAGGTTAAAGTCATTAAGAAAAAAAAGCCTGCTAAAGAAAGCAGGCTTTAAGTTTATATACTCATGATTTCTTTTTCTTTAGCTACGATTTCTTTATCGATTTCTTTTATGAATTTATCAGTAATCTTTTGAACTTGATCTTCACCGTTTTTCATATCATCTTCAGTTATTTCATTGTTCTTTTTCATAGCTTTTATTTTATCATTTGCATCTCTTCTTATTGATCTTAATGCAACTTTTGAATCTTCTCCCATTTTCTTAACCTTTTTAACAAGATCTTTTCTTGTTTCTTCTGTTAATTCTGGAATAATAAGTCTTATCATAGTACCATCATTTGAAGGATTCATTCCAAGATCTGACTTTAATATTGCTTTTTCGATATCCTTAAGAGTTGATTTATCCCATGGTGCAATAGCAATAATTCTTGGTTCTGGAATTGAAACGTTAGCAACTTGTGATACTGGGCACATAGCTCCATAACATTCTACCTCAACTCTATCAAGCATTTTAGGATTAGCTCTCCCTGCTCTTAAAGTACCTAAATCTGATACTAAAACAGAAATAGTTTTATTCATTTTTTCTTCCATTAAATTCATAATTGTTTTCATATATATCCTCCTTATAATTATTTAGAAACTATTGTTCCTATATTCTCTCCACTTGCAGCTTTCTTTATATTACCTTCTTCATCTAGAGCAAAAACTATGATAGGAATATTGTTATCCATACATAAAGTTGTTGCAGTTGAATCCATTACTTGAAGTCCTTGTTCTAAAACTTGTATATATGATAATTTATCATATTTTTTAGCCTCAGCATGTTTATTTGGATCTTTATCATAAACACCATCAACTTTCTTAGCTAAAAGAATAACTTCTGCTTCTATTTCAGCAGCTCTTAATGCAGCTGTTGTATCAGTAGAAAAATAAGGGTTACCTGTACCAGCACCAAATATTACTACTCTACCTTTTTCTAAATGTCTCATAGCTCTTCTTCTTATATAAGGTTCTGCTATCTCTTTCATTTCTATAGCTGTTTGTACTCTTGTGTGTACGCCTATACTTTCTAATGAATCTTGAAGTGCTAAAGCATTTATTGAAGTAGCTAACATTCCCATATAGTCAGCAGTAGTTCTATCCATACCTTCGCCTTCTCTACCTCTCCATATGTTTCCGCCACCTACAACAGCACCAACTTCAATACCCATATCAACTAATTCTTTAATTTCCTTAGCTATTCTAGTTGCCACATTAAAATCTATTCCAAAACCATTTGTTCCAGCTAACGCTTCTCCTGATAGTTTTAACATTACTCTTTTATATTTACAAGCTTCCATATTTATTCCTCCAACTGATTAAATCCTTGTTTTTCAAAAAAAGAGAACACTAGAAGTGTTCTCTTATTGCATTTTATTTCTTATTTTGCTCCCATTTTAGCAACTTCTTCTGCAAAGTTCTCTTCAGCCTTTTCGATTCCTTCTCCTCTTTCGAATCTAACGAATCTATTAACTGTTATTGTTGCACCTAATTCTTTAGCTTTTGAATCAACAAGTTTTGATATTGTCATATCTCCATCTTTAACCCAAACTTGGTCTAAAAGACAAACTTCTTTAAGGTACTTTTTGATTCTTCCTTCAACCATTTTATCAACGATTTTTTCTGGTTTACCTTCGTTAAGTGCTTGAGCTCTGTAAACTTCTCTTTCTTTATCTAAAGCAACATGATCAACTTCTGCTTCTGATAAACACATTGGGTTAGCAGCAGCTATTTGCATGCAGATTTCTTTAGCAAGGTTTTCTAACTCTTCTGACTCTTTGTCGCTTCCAAGTTCAACCATAACACCAATTCTTCCAGCACCGTGAATATAATCTTTTACAACTCCACTAGCAACTGTGAATTTTTCAAATCTTCTTAAACTCATGTTTTCACCGATTTTAGCTATTAATTCTGTTAAAGCAGCTTGAACTGTTTTACCAGCTTCTAATTCTGCAGCTAAAACTTCTTCTACGTTAGCGTAGTTTCCGTTTGCAACAAGTTTAGCTAATACATCAGCAAATCCTACGAAATCTTCGTTTATAGCAACGAAATCTGTTTCACAGTTAAGTTCTAATATAACTCCTGATTTTTTATCTTCAGCGATATAAGTTTTGATTATACCTTCTGCAGCTATTCTTCCTGATTTCTTAGCAGCAGCAGCAAGACCTTTTTCTCTTAAAACTTCTACAGCTTTTTCAATATCTCCAAGTGCTTCTGATAATGCTTTTTTACAATCCATCATTCCTGCACCAGTTTTTTCTCTTAATTCTTTAACCATTTTTGCTGTTATCATTATAAAATCCTCCTAAAACTTTTAGGTAAAGGGTACATAAGAACTTTCTCATCTACCCTTCTACCATATTATTCAGCTATTGATTCACCTTGTCTTCCTTCTAAAACAGCGTCTGCCATTTTTGCAGCTATTAATTTAACAGCTCTTACAGCATCGTCGTTTCCTGGAATTACGTAATCTACTACGTCAGGATCACAGTTTGTATCTACGATAGCAACAACTGGGATTCCTAATATTTTAGCTTCTGATATAGCATTACTTTCTTTTCTTGTATCTACTACAAACATAGCACCTATATTTGAAACGTTAAGGTCTTTAATACCACCTAAGTTTCTTTCTAATTTTTCCATTTCACCTTTTAATTGAATAACTTCTTTCTTAGGTAAAACTTCAAAAGTTCCATCTTCTTCCATTGTGTGTAAAGCTTCTAATCTAGCTATTCTTGTTTTTATTGTTTTGAAGTTAGTTAACATTCCACCTAACCATCTGTGGTCAACATAGTGCATGTTTGCTCTTATAGCTTCTTCTTTTATAGCATCTTGAGCTTGTTTTTTAGTTCCAACGAAAAGAACATCTTTTCCTTCTATTGCAACTTCTCTTACGAAATCATAAGCTTCTTCTGCTTTTTTAACTGTTTTTTGTAAATCTATTATGTAGATTCCGTTTCTTTCTGTGAAGATGTATTCAGCCATCTTAGGGTTCCATCTTCTTGTTTGGTGTCCAAAATGAACTCCAGCTTCTAATAATTGTTTCATTGAAATTACTGACATTAATTTGTCCTCCTTAATTTTGGTTATTCCTCCACTATTTAACTTTCTAAAAAACTTCCTCAAACATAAGGCACCATTAATTAGATTAAATAATGTGTGTATTTATTACCTTTGTTAGTATAGCATAGCTAAATTAAAGTATCAATAATAAAATAGAAATTTTCAAAAAAAAAGCACCCTATAAAATATAGGATGTCCTTTTTATTTTATTTTATTTAATTCTGTTAATAACTTTGTATTTAAAATTTTAATATGTGTACCCTTCATACCAAGACTTCTAGTTTCTATAACACCTGCACTTTCAAATTTTCTTAAGGCATTTACAATTACTGATCTTGTTATACCAACTTTATCAGCAATCTTAGAAGCTACAAGAAGCCCTTCGTTTCCATTTAGTTCATTGAAAATATGTTCTACAGCCTCAAGTTCTGAGTATGATAAAGTTCCTATTGCTAATTGAACAACCGCTTTTTTTCTTGCTTCTTCTTCTAACTCTAAGCGTTTTGATCTTAATATCTCCATTCCTACAACTGTAGCACTATATTCAGATAATACTAAATCATCATCTGTAAAACCTTCTCCAAATCTAGCTAAAAGAAGTGTTCCGAGTCTTTCTCCATTTCCTAAAATAGGAACTGCTGTAGATATCTTATCGGCCATAGGGCATAAGCCTTGTCCCTCAAACACACATTCTCCATTATTTGGTGTATTAGATACTGTACTATTATTACTTAAAAGTCTTCTATTATAACTAGATGGGAATTTTCGGTCTCTGACAACCTTTTCTTTCATTATATTACATTCAAATTTTTCACAAAATGCATATCCTAAAACTTTCCCTTTAGATTCAACTAAATAAACATTACATTCTAATACTTCACTTAATATATTACATATATCCTCAAAAACTACTATATCGCTCCCTGATTTCTGTAATATTTTATTAAGTTTTCTCGTCTTTTCTAATAAAGCTGACATGAAACTCCTCCTCAATATAAAATACTAGGCATTTATTATAATATGTATTCAAAACTCTTCTAAAAATTATACTACATAAATTCAACTCATGCACTAGTATTTTCAATAATATACCAATATTAATTGGTATTTATCTAATTATTCCTCTTCAGCTTTTTTTTCTTCTGGTATATCTATTCTCTCTTTACATTCTTTATTACTACATTCTAAGAATTGTCCCTTTGCCTTAGAATATTTCTTAACCATGAACTCTGAACATTTTGGACATTTTTGTGCAACTGGTTCATTCCAACTTACAAAATTACACTCTGGATAATTAGAGCATCCATAAAATCTATTACCTTTTTTACTTCTTTTTGCAACTACGTCGCCCCCACAAAGTGGACAAGGTGCATCAATTTTTTCAACTATAGGCTTTGTATTTTCACATTCTGGATATCCTGGACAGGCTAAAAAGTCTCCAAATCTTCCATGTTTTATAACCATCATTCTTCCACATTTATCACAAGGAACATCACTAATTTTATCCTCTATAACTATTTTAGATATTTCACTTTCAGCCTTTTGGATATCTTCACTTAAAGGTTTAAAGAATTCATCTACAACCTTTTTCCATTCTAAAGTCCCTTCTTCAACTGAGTCTAATTTATTTTCCATAGCAGCTGTAAAATCTGCATCTACTATAGTTTTGAAATATTCTGAAATTATACTATTTACTATAATCCCAAGTTCTGTCGGATATAAAACTTTCTTTTCTCTATTCACATATTTTCTGCTAACAAGAGTTGTTATTGTAGGAACATACGTACTAGGTCTACCTATACCCTTTTCCTCTAAAAGTTTTACTGATGATGCTTCTGTGTATCTTGCTGGTGGTTGTGTAAAATGCTGTTTTCCTTCTATTGTATTCATATTTAAAATTTCATTTTCTATAATTTCTGGAAGTAATACATCCTCTTCATCATCTGAATTTATATAATCATAAATCTTCATAAATCCATCAAATTTAATATTTGATCCACTAGCTCTTAACTTATAATCTCCATTTAATATCTCTATACTATTTGTTTTTAATAAACAATTTTCCATTTGGCTAGCTATAAATCTATTCCATATCAAAGTATAAAGTTTATATTGATCTCTAGATAAATTTTCTTTTGCAACATCCGGTGTAATTTCAACATAAGTTGGTCTTATTGCCTCATGGGCATCTTGTATATTTTTTTTACCTTTGAAAACTCTTTCTTCTTTTGGTAAATATTCACTTCCATATGTCTCTGTTATAAATTCTTTTGCTTTATCTTTAGCATCATTTGATATTCTTACAGAGTCTGTTCTCATATAAGTTATAAGACCTACTGTACCAAACTTTTTAACTTCAACCCCTTCATAAAGTTGTTGTGCTATTTGCATAGTTTTCTTAGTCATAAAGTTTAACTTTTTACTAGCATCTTGTTGAAGTGTACTTGTTGTAAAAGGCGCTAATGGTTTTTTTGTTCTAGTTCCTGTTTTAACCTTTTTAACAACATATTCTCCTTCACTAAGCTCTTTTATTATTTTATCTGCTTGTTCTTGGTTTCCAATCTCTACTTTTTTACTATTTTTTGTAGACAACTTAATTGGGAAAACTTTTTTGCTTTTTTCAAGTTTTATATCAACAGTCCAATATTCAACTGGTTTAAATTCTTCTATTTCCTTCTCTCTGTCACAAATCATTTTAAGCATAGCAGATTGAACTCTTCCTGCACTTAATCCCCATTTTACATTTTTCCATAAAAGTGGGCTAATCTCATATCCAACAAGTCTATCTAATATTCTTCTTGCTTGCTGTGCATTAACAAGATTTTCATTTATAACTCTTGGCTTTTTAATTGATTCCTTTACCGCAGTTTTAGTTATTTCATTAAATTCAATTCTGCATTTTTCTCCATCTGCTATCTTTAAAACATTTGCAAGATGCCATGAAATCGCTTCTCCCTCTCTATCAGGGTCAGTTGCAAGGTAAATTTTATCACTTTTTTTAGCAAGCTTTCTAAGCTTTGTTAAAAGTTCGCCCTTTCCTCTAATAGTAATATATTTTGGTTCATAATTTTCTTCTATATTAACACCTAATTGGCTTTTTGGTAAATCTCTTACATGTCCCATTGAAGCCTCAACTACATAATTTTTTCCTAAATATTTTTCTATAGTTTTTGCCTTTGCTGGTGACTCAACAATTACTAACTTTTGACCCATAGTAACTCTCCGAAACTCGGAGCTTCACCCCCTCTAATTATTTCGCAATATTTTTTTTATATAATTATTTCCTGTCAACCCAACAACTTCGTTATTGAATTGCATTTCAAATAATAACTCATTAATAATATTTCTGTCAACTTTAATTTTTTTCATAATTTCATTCAAATGTATTGGTTCTTCACCTAAAATCTCTAATATTTCTAGCTTTATATTATAGTTTGTTTTCTTTAAATTATGTTTATAATATAATCCTAATTCTTTAAACACACTAGAAATATCCATATAGATTAATGCTCCATCATTTATAAGTGCATTACAGCCTTTGCTAAACTCTGAATTTATACATCCTGGAACAGCATAAACATTTTTATTCTGCATACAAGCGTGATATGCTGTATTTGTTGCTCCACTTTTTTCACTTGCTTCTATTACTATAACACATTTAGATAAAGCACTTATAATTCTATTTCTTCTTGGAAAATTATAAAACATTGGCGATGTTCCTGGTAAAAACTCAGTTAATACAACCCCATTTTTACTTACATCATTAAAAAGTTTAACATTTATTTTAGGATACACAATATCTATTCCACATCCTAATACACTTATATTAAACAAATTATTTTCAATTGCAGCTTTATGAGCAATTGAATCTATACCTTTAGCGCCACCGCTTACTATTCCTATACTATCTTGCCCGCTTATTTCACTTACTATCCTTCTTGTCGTATCTTCTCCATATTTGCTATGTTTTCTAGAGCCTACTATAGCAATAAAATTTTTCGAATTTAAAGCTTCTATTTGTCCTTTATAAAAAAGAACAAAAGGAGGCTCCTCTATCTGTTTTAATTGCTGTGGATAATTTTTTTCATTATAAGTAACAATAAAATATTCTTTTTTATATAAATGCTCCTCTAATTCCTTGATTTTATCACTATTTAAATTAATTGCAAGTATTTTTTTTAAATATTTTGTATTTTTAAATATTTTTTCCCTATTTTTATATATTAAAGAATAGTCTTTTTCTATATTTATTATACTTATTTTTACCTTAGATGGAATGTCTAAAATTATAAACCACAATTTGTATATATCCATAAAATTATAAAACCTCCCCTCTAATGTTCTTTCTATACCCTATAGCTTCATATAGGTGTTCTAAATTTATTTCATTTGAATTCTCAATATCAGCAATGGTCCTAGCTATTTTAATAATTTTATGAAGTGCTCTGCTACTAAGACTAAACTTTTCATATATTTTTCTTAAAGCTTTGTCTACATCTTCATTTAAATTTATATACTTATCTATATACTTATGAGTAAGCTGCGCATTAGTTGAAATACCTATTTCTCTATATCTTTCCTTTTGTTTTAATCTAGCTTTTTTTATACAATCTAAATCTAATTTTGTGCTATTGTCAATATTACTTAAGCTATCATAATCAACATACGAAACAAAAGAAAAAATATCTATCCTATCTCTCATTGCTTTAGAAAGCTTATTCTCATATATTTGTATAGCTTTCTCACTACAAGTACACTTTCTATTTTCTAATCCACTTAAGTAATTTCCACAAGGACATGGATTAAATGCTGCAACTAATGTAAATCTTGCTGGATATTCTACACTCCCTGTACACCTTGATATGCCAATACTGCCTTTTTCTATAGGCTCTCTTAAACTTTCTAAAACTCTTCTATCAAATTCTAAAAGTTCATCTAAAAACAAAACACCATTATGAGCTAAAGAAATTTCCCCTATATTTAAATCTCTTCCACCTCCAATTAAAGCTCCTCTCGTAATCGTATGATGTGGTGCTCTAAACGGTCTAGTATTAATAATTCCTTTTTGCAACATTCCCTTACTGCTATAAAGTTTACTTACTTCTAAAGATTCTTCAAATGTAATATCAGGTAATAGTTCCACTAAAGATTTTGCTAACAAAGTTTTTCCAGAACCTGGAGGGCCTTGCAACACTATATTATGTCCACCTGCTGCACTGATCATTAATGCTCGTTTTGCTCCTTCTTGCCCTGCTATGCTATTAAATAATTCAACTTCATTTTTTATAGCCTTAAATTTTCTAATTTTTTCCGCCTTTAAATGCCCATAATCTAAAAATTCTATAACCTCTTTTAAATTGTTAAGCGCATATACCTCTATTCCTTCTATACTATCGCATTCATTTAAATTTTCTTTAGGTATTATAAACTTATATATCCCAGCTTCTTTTGCATCTAAAATCGCTCCTAAAATGCCATTTACCTTTCTTAACTCACCATTTAAAGATAATTCACCAATAAACAAAAAATTTTTATCTTCTATATTTTTAATTTGATTACTTTCTATTAAAATTCCTATAGCTATAGATAAATCCAAAAAAGATCCTTTTTTTCTTATATTAGCTGGTGCTAAATTTACCGTAATACGTCCTAAAGGAAAATTATAATTTGAATTTTCTATAGCAGTTCTAACTCTATCTTTTGATTCTTTTACAGACATGTCTGCAAGACCTACTATACCAAAGCTCGGAAGCCCTTTTGAAATATCAACCTCTACATTTAATAAAACTCCTTCAACCCCTTCATAAGTCGAAGATAAAACTGTTACTGCCATACTTTAAACACTCCTAAATAATTATTTATTATATTCCTTTCCTTTTTACAAAAATTTTAAACAATTATTAGTCTTTTTCTGAAAAATAATAATAATTTATGGCAATAATAATTAAAAGGTGGTTATTTATGAAAAAATTAAATAAAGAAATAGGCAATCTTGGAGAAAAAATTGCTATAAGAATTTTAAAAGAAAAAAAACATATTATTTTAGAGCAAAATTACAAATGTAAAATAGGTGAAATAGATATTATTTCTTTAAGTAAACCAGATATTTTAGTATGTACAGAAGTAAAAAGTAGGTATTCTAATAACTTTGGAATACCTGTAGAATCTATTACTAAAAAAAAGACTTCTAATTTAATAAAAACAATGAATTATTACTTACTCAAAAATAATATTTCTTCTTATTATATACGTTTTGATGTAATAGAAATTTATTTAAATTCAAATGATACATCTTACAATTTCAACCATATAGAAGATGCTTTTAGAATATAAAAAGGAAGTGAATTTCACTTCCTTTTTATATTCTAATCTATTAGGTTTTTGATAAAATATTTTCTATGAATATCTGTAGGTCCATATTCTTTAAGACCTTCTAAGTGTTTTTTAGTTCCATATCCTACATTATGTTCAAAATCATAATGAGGATATTTTTTAGCATATTCCTTCATTAAATTATCTCTATATACCTTAGCTATGATAGATGCGCAAGCAATAGATGCACTCTTTCTATCACCTTTTATTACAAACTTATTTTCTCCATCATAATTTTTTATAAGATAACCATCTGATAATACAATTCCTACCTCTACACCAAGATTATTACATGCATCTATAAAAATTTGATTATTACAATATGATATACCTTTTTCATCAATTTCGTCATTTGACTTTTCAGAAATACTATATGCTATAGCTCTTTTTTTTATTTCCTGTGCTAATCTTTCTCTTTTAACTTCTGAAAGCATTTTAGAATCATTTATTTCCAAAATTATATCTTCCATATTATTCAAATCTAATACAACACTAGCTGCAACTATAGGACCTGCAAGAGGACCTCTTCCAACTTCATCAACACCAGCTACAATTTTTCCTTCGCCTAAATTTCTATCAAATTCATACATAGATTTAACTCTATCAACTTCTGAAATAAAAGCATTTATTTGTTTCTCTATCTTATTTGCAAGTGCTAATACATTTTTCCTATCATCTTTTTTCAAAACTTCTATAACAGCATACAATAAATCTAAATTTTCTGTTTTTACTTCTATCTCTTTAGTTTTCTCATTTAAAACTTTAAAAGAAAGTTTCTTTTCAGTAGATTCTTTTATTAATTCTAATATATCCATAATAAAATACTCCTAATTCAATTTATAAAGTTTTTATTCTAGGTCTTCTTTTATTCTTTATCTTTTTAGAACCTTTAGTTCCCTTAATTTTTTTTACTTTACTTTCTGCTTTTTCTTTTTTCTTAGCTTTGATTTCATCTTTTATTTTTTTCTTTTCTTGATATTCTTCAAACTTACTAGCTTTTTTAGGCTTATCATTTTCTAAAAGTTTAGTAGCTTCTTGTATTTCTTTATTTGCTTTAGCTTCTTGTCTTTTTACCTTTTTCTTTTCTTTTTTTATTTTCTTATCATGCTTTATTTTTTCTTCTGGTGTAAACTCTTTTTCATCTTCTTTTTCTATCTTATCATATGGACCTTCAAGTGTTATATTT